>JBGASE010000156.1:0-8205 GCA_044229875.1 Pyrinomonadaceae bacterium
GACGTCAGACATCTGACGTCAGACATCTGACGTCTGACGTCTGACAGCTGGAGCCTGATAGCTTACTGCTCACTCCTCATCGCCCGATCCCGAGCGAATCGGCGACCCGAGTGATGTAATTGAACCATGATCCGATGAGCGTGATCTGCAGGATCGCGGTGTCGTCGTAACCGGCCTCGCGGAGCCGTTCATGATATCCGGGGTGGATCTTGGTCGCGTCTTTCGTCAACTGCACGACATATTCGCACAATACGCGTTCAGCGTCAGTGATCGGCGCCGTGCGGTAATCGGCCCGAAGCGCTTCAACAAGTCCGTCATCCAAAGTCACGCGACGCAGAAACTCTGCGTGAGACTCCAGTCAGTAATGGCAGTCGTTGGTGACCGATACCATCGTCGCGATCATCTCATGCTGCCGCCGTTCGAGCGGAAGATCGGGCGACATCAGCGAACTGAAAGTCATGAATGCATGATAGAGCGCGTCCGGGATGAGCGTGTGCGAATCGACGATCGATTCATCGATCACGCTCGCCTTCGGCGCGGGCGTCGCATACTCCTGCGGATAGCTGAAACGCGTCTTCATCATCGCATCGCGCAATTTCTCATCCGCGTCTTCGAATTTTATTGTTTTTATCCAGGCCATATAGTTAGCAGTGAGCAGTAAGCAGATGTCAGACGTCAGACGTCAGACGTCAGATGTTTGATTTTGGGCGTCTGAATTTTGCCGGAATCGGAAAGCGTAAACCGGAATTCCGATGGCGACGACGGCGATGCCGATGAAAGTTTGGAGCGGATTGCGCATTGCGATCATCACCAACACGATTCCAGTAATAGTCAGAAAAAAGATCGGCGTCAAGGGGAAAAGCGGCGTTCGGTAACCGTCGAAACCGGTTCGTCTGATGATGAACAGCCCGGCGACCGCAAGCCCGACAAAGAATACCACGATAAAAAAGAAGTAGCCGATTATTTCATTGAACGTACCGGTCAGAATGAGCAATGATGCCATCACGATCTGAATAATCGCGGCCCGATGGGGAGTCCCGAAGCGCGGATGCAATTCACCGATCGACTTGAAAAACAATCCGTCACGGGCCATTGCGAAATAAACCCGAGGCGATGCCATCAAATATGCAAAAAGGGTGCCCAATACCGAAACAATGACCACGGCGGCAAAAACCGCTCCGCCGCGATCGCCGAACATCGCGACGCCTGCCTGTGCTGCAAACGTCTCATCATTCGTGACCGCATTCGTCGGGACAAGATAGAAGAACACGGCGCTCGTCAGGATGTAGAGAATCGTGATCAACAAGACTCCGATTGTCAGCGCGCGGGGCACGTTTCTTTCCGGACTCTCGATCTCGCCGGCGATTCTCGTCACTTCCCACCAGCCGGCGAACGCGAAAAATGCGCCGACCACGCCTCCCGCAATCGCGCCGACCGGATCGTTCGGGGCAGCAAAAAAAGGCTCAAAATTTGATAGATCGCCGGCGCCGGACGCAAACCCAAAAACGATGATGAACAATAATGTCCCGACTTTGAGAACGGTCAGCAATTTGAGAAATTCGGCACCGATTCGGCCGCCGAGGGTCGTCACGAAACCGATCGAGACAACCGACACGATCGCGAGAATCTTTTGAGAAATCGGCGACAGTTCAACCAAGTACGCGGCGTAGCTAGCAAGACCGACCCCAAAAACCGCCGTCAGCCCCGGATCAAGAACGAGCAGCACCATCCATCCGTAGAGAAACGCGGGCCCTTTGCCCCACGCCTCTCTCAGATAAACATAACTGCCTCCCGCTTCCGGAAATCGCGCGGCCAGCTCACCGTAGCAAAGCGCTCCGGCAAGCGTCATCAATCCGATCACGATCCAGATCGCGAACAACCAGGACGGCGACCCGACGGACTTCGCCATCCCGGCCGGCGTCAGGAAAATTCCGACGGCGATGACCTGCCCGACAATCAAAGCAACCGCGGTCATGAATCCGAATTGTCGGTTCAGGTTCGTCATTCAATCATGCTGTCCGTTGTCAATGCGCGCCGGCGGCGGTGTGGACGTCGGGCAAAAAGAAGAACAGAATGCCGAGGATCGTGTAAACCGCGAGCAGTTGGAGGCCTTCGACCCAATTGCTCTCGCCGTCCGACGCGATCTGTTGGGCGATCAGCACCGACGCGATCACCGCGACGACTTCCGGAACCGTGAATTCAAGGTTCATCGGCTTGCCGAAGAGATACGATGCGAAGATCAGGATCGGCGCGACGAAGAGCGCGATCTGCAGACTTGACCCAAGCGCGATTCCGAGACTGAGATCCATCTTGTTCCGCATCGCCATCAGGATCGCCGAAGAATGCTCGGCCGCGTTTCCGATGATCGCGACGACGATCACTCCGACGAAGACTTCGGTAAACCCGAGCGCGCCGCGTGCCGCCTCAACCGCGCCGACGAGGAACTCCGAGATCAATGCGACGAAAGCGGTCGCCACCAAAAGCACCGCGATTGATTTTCCGCGCGACCAATGTTCGCCGGCAGCCTCTTCTTCCTCGCCGACTTCCTGCGCCGCGCCCTGCATCGCTTCGCCGACGAACAGGTCCTTGTGCGTGTGAAGCGAAAAATATAGCGTTCCGATATAGGTCACAAACAGCACGATCGAGATCGCCAGACTCAGGCTTTGCTCTTTTTCGGGCGTCCAGCCGCCGCTTGCGACCGGAACCTGCGCTGCGACCTGATGAAAAACGGTCGGCACCAGAAGCGCGATCGCCGCCAGCGTCAGCGCAGTCGCGGTCGTGCTCGCCGCCGTCCGGTCAAATTTCTGGATCTTGAATTTTGCGCCGCCGGCGACGATCGAAAGTCCGAGAACGAGCAGCATGTTACCGATGATCGATCCGGTGATCGACGCTTTGACGACGCCTTCAAGGCCCTTTGACAAAGCAAAAAGCGCGATGATCAGCTCGGCCGCGTTTCCGAACGTAGCGTTGAGAAGCCCGCCGATTCCCTGCCCCATATGTTCGGCAAGATGCTCGGTCGCCTTTCCCATCCAGCCGGCGAGCGGAATGATCGCCAGACAGGCAACGATGAAAAGCGCGGTCGGATTTTCGAAAGACGGCACGAATCGCAATGCGATTGCGATCGGCACAAAAATCAACAGCCAATCAAGCGACGGCTTGAACCATGAAGCGGAAGTCGAAGTTGTCATATCGTTAAAATGTTGATGCCTGAATCGGTGACTAGTTTAACCGAAAACCGTTCAAGCGCAAAAATTACCGGTCCGCCCGATTAATCGTTTTGCCGACTTGACTTGCATCGGCAAGCGACCTATAAAGGTATTGATTTTTCTTAAGCAGTTCATAAGATTTCGTTCTGTCTTCCCCCTTTTCCTGATGCAATCATCTCGATTGAAACGCCGCCACCCAGCGGTTTGGCCGTATAATTTAACTTCTTGGAGGATCTCGAATTGAAAATCAAAAGTCTTGTGTTTATTGCCCTGTTGATTTGCGTCACAGCTGTTCCCGCGCTTGCCGGCAGACAGCTCGCAGATGTCAAACTGACGTTCGACAAATCATCGTTCGGATCGGATGAAAGCGTCCCGGTCAAGGTAACGATCTCAAACCCGGGCAAGACGGCGATCCGCGTTCTGCGTTGGTACACGCCTGCAGACGGCGTCGAGGACGATCTCTTTATCGTCACGGCAAACGGCAAACCGGTCGAATATATCGGCAAACATTTCAAACGTCCGGAGCCGACCGAAAAAGACTTCATTATTCTTCGTGGCGGTGAATCACTCGAATCAACGGTCGATCTTGCGGGATTCTATGACCTCTCGCAAAGCGGATTTTATGATGTCGAGTTCCGGGCAGAATCGTTCAGCCTTTATTCGAAGACACCGGCGTTCACGGGCGACGAAGATGTAATGCAATCGGGCAAGATCAGTGCATGGATCGGCGGCCGGCAGACGAAAGTCGAAATGCCGCCGGTTGATTCGGTCGTCGGATCGACCGGATTTACGAGCTGCACATCGACCCGCCAGTCGTCGCTCCTGACCGCCCGCGACAACGCCTACAACTACGCGGTCAACGCGTACGATTATCTCAACGCCGGCACCACGGGCCCGCGTTACACGACTTGGTTCGGCACATACTCGTCGACGCGTTACAACACCGTCCGCGGCAACTTCTTGAAGATCCGCGATGCGATGAACAATGCGGCGGTGACATTCAATTGTTCGTGCACGTCGAGTGCCTACGCTTACGTGTACTCGAATCAGCCGTACACGATTTATCTTTGCAACGCGTTCTGGAACGCACCGAATACGGGAACGGATTCGAAGGCTGGAACGCTTGTTCATGAGATGAGTCACTTTAACGTAGTCGCCGGCACGTCCGACTACGCTTATGGACAAACCAACGCGAAGAAACTGGCGACGACGAACCCGAAACGGGCTGTCGCAAACGCCGACAACCACGAGTATTTTGCTGAAAATACACCGTTTCAGAATTGATCCGGACCGATCCTGGATTAGGCGAGGCGAGAGTCGACCGGCTCTCGCCTTTTTCGTTTGATTTCGCTATTCTCATGACAACATGAACAACCGACAACTAATCAGACTTGGAACTTTCATAACGGCGCTGATCGCGATCGCCGGCTGCAGCGTCACGACAACTTCGAACACGGTCCCAACGAACGCGACATCGAATACAACGACCGAGAAATCCGCTCCACCGGCAAAGGCCGTCGATAATTCGGCGACACCGGCGAAGGCTGACACGAAGCCGGTGACCGACAAATCCGAATGCCTCAAAGCGACTATGAGCGGTAAGAAACTGATCGCTTCGCAGACGTTCGTATTTGATCACGAACCGTTCAAGGGATCGTGCTTTGTCACGTTCGCCAGCAAGGACGACATGGTGGACGACAAAGACGTTCCGCGCGGCTCGACTTTTCACATCTTCGAAGCCGGCAAAAAGGTCTATGACTTTCCGGACGCGTTTGCCGGAACGTCAGCGTGTTGGGTTGAGGCCGTGGCTTTCAACGATCTCAACGCCGACGGGAAGATCGATGTCGTGATCGCCGGATCATGTCTCGCGGCCCGTGATTCGTATCCGCAGAACGCGGTTTACAGCAATGAAGGCAACGGGTTCACGACACGAGACGAGTCGAACGAACTGCTCAGTGAAGCGAAGACCGTCAAAGAAATCGAAGCGATCGTCAAAAAGAATCTTGGGAAGTTCTTTTGAGATACGCAATCGGGAATTCGGATTTCGGAATTCGGATTTCGGATTGCAGGCTGATCGTCGCCCGCTTGCGAATTAACCGATTCCTGTCCAATCCCGCGATATTTCGATCTGGCGAAATATGTAATTTCTGAGATCTGAGATTTGAATTTGGATCTCGGGAGCACGTCGGAATTACCAACTTCATCAGTCGCTCAGCGCCGTTGCTTCTTTGCGGGAACGACCGTTTTCCCGCAAAGACGCAAAGGCGCTAATCCACCCTGAAAACTGCTTCTGGATTCAAGATTTAAGACTGAACAATCAGGAGTTCCATTGTGATGTTTGTTGAATATTGAATTTTGAACGAACAATCAAGCTCCTTTCGCTTCGACCAACGCAGGGTTTCCCGATACTTCAATGACCATCCGAAAATGTAAACGACAACATGGATTTCGGGCTTCGGTTTTCGGGACGAATCTGACATTTGCAGTCCGGAATGGTCGCTTGCGCCCGCCGCGTTCAGGCACGTGTCCCTATTTTCGACGCGAGCATCCGAGCGATCGCCAAAGATGTTGAAATGTACCCCTTTATCTCATGAGGATTGGCGACGTATCGTGAGCGGAACACGAAGAGGTTCTTGCCGGAAGCGGTCGCGGCTAGAACCGAATTCTGCTCGAAGAATCGGACCAGATCGGGTGAGAACACACGCCTGATTGCTGATTCTTCGTCGCCAAAAAGCAGGAAACACCCGGAAAACACCGGGAATTCCGGGAAATCGATGTCCTTCCGGCCGGCAAATCGCAGTGCTTTTTCAAGAATCCCTTCGGGCCGTACGTAAAACCTCGGAAGTTCCACCTGCCCCGTTTCCAATAGACACATTGTCTGCCGCGACGTCGTCGTTCCAGTCGTCCCGGCGCCGATATTGGTGTAGGCAAAATCGAAAACGGCGACCCGGTGACCTTCGACCGCGCCGGTCATCAGATTCTCGAAAAATGCGGGCGTGCCCTCAAATGTTTCGACCTCATGAATGGCCGGCAAAGCGTCGAGCGAGGCGCGTTCCTGAAAATCGAATGCCATCGAATCGGCAAGCGCCCGCAGTTCGACTGACCGTTTCTTCAGATTCTCTTTGTTGCGCAGCCCGATCCGGATGAGCAAAAAGACCAGCCCGCCGAAGATCAGCAGAAAAAACACGGCCAAAAGCGCGACGATCAAAAATCCGATAACCCCTGCACTCATAAACGGTTACCCGATCGGCTCACCGGCCGGCGTCGCGAGCAACGGCGTCCGTTGGCGCGGTGCGTCCGGACGCTGCAAGAAGCGCTCAATGTTCTGCTGAATCAACCGGCGCTGGGCGTCCGGTCTGAGTTTGAGTTCGGATTTCAGGGATTCGCCGATCTGATGGAGCGCTTCATTTGCGACTGCTCTTACGGCGAGCGACGCTTCCGGATTCGCGGCCAGATCCATTAATCGGTCGATCAGCACCGATTGCTCGGTCGCAAGAACTGCCGCGAGATAGTTGTCCGCCGGTTTCGGCGCCTTCCAGACGCTTGTGACGAGGGCGTCGACAACCTCGCGAAAATGCGGATATTTCTTGTCTTCGGCGTTGAACTGGATCATCCGGGCGGCGCGGCGCGACTCGATCAGCGTCGAGATCGAAAGATCCGCCGCGATCGCCGCTGCGCCGAGCGAATCAAACACCGATCCGGTCCGTTTTTCGAAATACTCGCCGTTTCCGTTCTCGAAGCCGTCGGCGCGCGGCGGAAGCAATCGCCGGATATTTGCCGGAATCGCGAGTTCTTCCGGCTTGAGCGTATCGATCACGGCGTTCAGCGCCTCGCGCTGGCGTTCAGGCGGCACGATCTCGTTGTATCTTCCCGGAACCGGTCCGCCCGGCGATTTAACGGCGTAACTGAAATACATCCCGCCGACCGATTTCGCCGCCGACACGAGCTGAAACCGGTGGTGAAGATATAACGGTACGAACGTGCGTTCGAGTTCCGAGATCGGCGTTCCGACCGGAATGCTGCGCAAACCGAAATCCCTGAGACCGATCCGCCTGACTTCCATTTCATGTCTGAGCATCGCCACCATATCGGTGCCGTTGTCCCAGATGCTCGCCAACGGGTGCGCGGTTCCCGGGCTGCGGCCGTCGTCGTCGGAAACATAGAGCATCCCGACCTTCTCGCCCTGTGCGATGATCTTTGCGAGCTCCGCCGCTTCGTCCGCGCCGGCCGGAAACTGCGAATATGCATATTTGACGGCGAATTTGTCGAACGATCCGATCCCGACCGCGTAGGCGTTCGAAAGATCGAGTTTTCCGTCGCGGATCCCGACAAGCGGCGCCGGATAATCCATGACCGATCCCCGATCGTACGAGCTGGCCGCAAAATTATGCGCGAAACCGATCGTGTGGCCGACTTCATGCGCTGAAAGCTGCCGGATCCGGGCGAGCGCCATTCGCGCGGCATCTCCTTCAGTTTCAGTCAGATACGAAAGATCGGGCGATTCGCCGAAGGCGCAGTAACCGTCGGTCGACGCATACGGCGGGATCATTCCCGCGGCCAGCATAAAGTCCTGACGGATGCGAAGCGAACCGAGCGAAACATTGCCCTTGATGATCTCTCCGGTGCGCGGATCGGTGATCGAATCGCCGTATGACCAGCCGCGCGTCGACCGATGCACCCAGTTGATCATGTTGTAACGCAGATCCATCGGATCGGCGTCTTTCGGCAGAATTTTCACTTGAAAAGCGTTTTTGAATCCGGCGGCCTCGAATGCCTGCGCCCACCATGACGCACCTTCGACAAGCGCTGAACGGATCGGTTCAGGCGCGCCGTTATCGACATAGTAAACGATCGGTTTGACGACTTCGCTGACGGCCGCGTTCGGATCCCTCTTTTCGAGCCGGTGGCGTTCAATCCAGCGCGTTTCGAGCGGCCCGGTGATCGGCGACGCGTAGTCATAGAAAGCAACCTGAAGCGAGGCGGTCCGCGGGTCGAACTT
>JBGASE010000157.1:0-8171 GCA_044229875.1 Pyrinomonadaceae bacterium
TGGTTGATAATGGACAAGGGAATTTTCAAAACGATCGGCAAAGATGTGAGAAACGTCGGTTTCGCGATCATGCGGCGCACGGTCGATTCGGTCTGGTGGTTCATCGGACAGAGTTCATGGCTCCAGCGACTGGTGCAATAATTTTATACATGAGGTTTTTATGAAGCAATATTTGGACAAATCGCTTGATTTTGAACAGTACATCGGACTTATCGATCGTCTGCTCGGCGAAGGGAAATCGACCGGGCCGAATCAGTCCGAATCTTTGACGGCATACTCGAAACTCAATCGTCACCGGATGAGCCGGATCCGAAAGACGACAAAAATTTCAGCGACGCTCGAAGACGCGCTGCGGTATAATCGCAGGAATCTGATCTGGCTGATAATCACGGAAGGCTGGTGCGGCGACGCCGCCCAATCGGTGCCGGTGATCGAGGAAATCGCGGCGCGGTCGGCGAACATCGAAACGCGTTACGTTCTCCGAGACGAGAACCCCGAATTGATGGATGCTTTTCTGACGAACGGAGCGCGCTCGATCCCGAAACTGATCGCGATCGATGCCGATTCGGGTAGCATCGTCGGAACCTGGGGGCCACGGCCGGCGGCCGGAACCGCATATTTTCTTGAGCTGAGAAATCGCGGGGTCGAAAAAAGCGATATTTCAGAACTGATGCAGCGATGGTACAACGAAGATCGCGGAGTCTCGATCCAGAACGATTTTGAAGAACTTTTGCGGAACTGGAACGCCGGCGAATCCGTCGCCGCGTCCAACTGAACCGCTGGCAGCAACACTTTCGAAGGAGAAAAATAAATGATTGAATTTTTGACCGCGTGGCAACCGCGCGCATTGAGCTTACTGCGATTTATCGCCGGATTTCTTTTTGTCTGGCACGGCATGCAAAAGCTTTTCAACTATCCGGCGGGGCAGCCGGGAACCGAGTTCTCGCTGACGCATTTCACGACCCTGTCGCCGTTGATCCTTGTCGCCGGAGCGCTTGAGTTCTTCGGCGGACTTCTGCTCATCGTCGGACTTTTCACGCGCTGGGCCGCATTTGTCCTCAGCGGGCTGATGGCCGTTGCATATTTCATGGCGCACGGTCTCAACGCCTTTCTGCCGATCGTCAACAAAGGCGAATTGGCGGTTCTTTACTCGTTCGTATTCCTGTTTCTGTTCTTCGCCGGCGGCGGCCCGATCGGGCTCGACAGTCTGCTGAAGAAGTCTGACAACTGATGAGTTCGCACGTTCTGTTCGTCGGGCACGGCAACCCGATGTACGCGATCGAATCGAATGCATTTACCGCCGAATGGGCCGCGATTGGTCGGCGGATCGGCAAGCCGGACGCGGTCGTTTCAATTTCGGCCCACTGGGAGACGATCGGATCACGCGTCACGACGAACGAACGGCAACGGACGATCCACGACTTCTACGGATTTCCGCAGCCGCTCTTTGACGTTCGCTACGACGCGCCCGGCGCGCCGGACCTTGCGGCTGAGATCATTGCGCGGACCGGAATCGAACGCGATGATTCGTGGGGGCTCGATCACGGCACGTGGTCGGTTCTCAGGCATGTCTTCCCCGACGCTGACGTACCGGTCATTCAGATCAGTCTCGATCGGCGGAAATCTCCGGCCGGACATTTTATGCTGGCCCGCGAATTGAGATTTCTCCGCGAAAAACGCATTCTTGTAATTGCAAGCGGAAATATCGTGCATAATCTCGGCCGGATCCGGTTCGATCGGAGTGACGGCGAAGACTGGGCGGTCGCCGCGAATGAAATGATCCGCGAACTTGTCATCGCGGATGATGCAACTTCGCTGATCGCTTTTGAAACGCTCGGCGCGGATGTTCGGCTGGCGATACCGACGCCGGAACATTTTTTGCCGCTGCTTTACGTTTTGGGACTCCGCGATCCCGGCGACAGCGTGCGGGTTTTCAACGACGTCGTTGAACTCGGGTCGCTCTCGATGACATCGTTTGAACTGATACCGTGAAAGCATACGAAATACAGGAATTCGGCATCGACAATCTCGTCATTGCGGATCGCGACCGACCGACGCCCGGCCCGACCGAGGTCGTCGTCAGGATGCGATCAGTCTCGGTGAATTTCCGTGACCTGCGGATGGTTCAGGGACTTTATAATCCACGTTTGAAGATGCCGCTCGTGCCGTTTTCGGACGGTGCTGGTGAGATCGCCGAGGTCGGCTCGGCCGTGACGCGCTGGAAACCCGGTGACCGTGTTTGCCCGATCTTCATGCAGGGCTGGATTGACGGCGACGTGACGTTTGAAAAGGCGCGGACCGCGCTCGGCGGTGATCGTGACGGCGTTCTCAGGGAATACGCCGCGTTCGATCAGGAAGGCGTCGTCCGTGTTCCGGAACATCTTTCGTTTGCCGAGGCTTCGACCTTGCCGTGCGCGGCGGTCACGGCGTGGCACGCGCTCGTCGTTTCAGGCGAGATCAAAGCGGGAGACACGGTTCTCGTGCAGGGAACGGGCGGTGTCTCGGTCTTCGCGCTGCAGATCGCAAAAGCATTCGGCGCGAAAGTGATAGTCACGTCGAGCAGCGACGAAAAACTTGAACGCGCCCGCGGGCTCGGCGCTGACGAATTGATAAATTATCGCCAGACACCCGACTGGGAAAAGCGCGTTTCGGAGATAACCGAACGGCGCGGCGTCGATCACGTCGTCGAAGTCGGCGGCGCCGGAACGCTGTCCCGTTCGATCGCGTCGACGGCGATGGGCGGCCATATCGCGCTCATCGGCGTGCTCGCGGGAAACGCCGATGTCAACTGGATGCCGATCTTCATGAAAGCGATCAAACTTCAGGGGATCTTTGTCGGATCGAGGACGATGTTCGAAGAGATGAACGGCTTTTTCGCCGAACATCAGATCCGGCCGGTGATCGACCAGAGTTTCGGCTTCGATTCCGCCCGCGAAGCGCTCCGGACGATGGAATCGGCGACGCATTTCGGAAAGATCGTGATTGAAATCGGTTGAGGCGGGCGCAAGCGCCACTTCCTGACTGCGAATGTATTTGAGTCTTGCTTTGAAATTGGGAAGCAATTGCGACGGGAAACATTCTTATGATCGATGAGAAAATACAGGCCTATGCCGATCGGATGACATCGCCGCACGGCGATCTGCTTGAGGAAATCCTTCAACGGACATATTCGGATCGCGACGACAAATCGATGCTGTCCGGATTCTATCAGGGCCGGCTTTTGTCGATGTCGTCCCGGCAGATCCGGCCGCGGCGCGCTCTTGAAATCGGCACGTATATGGGATTTTCGGCGCTGTGTCTTGCTGAGGGCTTGTCGGGCGACGGAAAGCTGTACTCGCTCGACATTGAACCCGAGACATTTGCGATCGCCGGCGGCTATTGGTCGCGGTCGCCGCTCGGCGAAAGAATCGAAGGGCGGCTCGGGGTCGCGACGGAGATCATCCCGACGCTCGGTGAAACATTCGACCTCGTCTTCATCGACGCAGATAAACCCAATTACGGCAACTATTTCGATCTCGTGATGCCAATGTTGCGCGTTGGCGGAGTGATCCTCGCGGACAACGTGCTGTGGAGCGGAAAGGTGCTTGATGCTGAAAATGGCGGCGAGGTCGATGAAAACACGCGGGCGCTACATGAATTCAATCTCAAGGTCGGCGCCGATCCGAGGGTCAGTCAGATTCTGTTAACGGTTCGCGACGGTCTGCTGATGATCGTTAAAGAAAGTGATTGAGAAACATACAAAAACCAGGGAGAAAAAAATGGCAAACGAAATTTACGATATTCCGGTCAAGACGATCGACGGCGAAAGCGGTGATCTGAGTGGTTACAAAGGAAAGGTGCTGTTGCTCGTCAACGTCGCCTCAAAATGCGGCCTGACGCCGCAGTATGAAGGGCTTCAAAAACTCTACGGCGAATATCACGGCAAAGGTTTCGAAATCCTCGGATTTCCGGCAAACAACTTCATGGGACAGGAGCCGGGAACCGAAGACGAGATCAAGGAATTCTGCTCATCGAATTATAACGTCGCGTTCCCGATGTTCTCGAAGATCTCTGTCAAGGGCGACGATCAGCATCCGCTTTATTCGTATCTGACCTCGACGAAACCAGAAACCGATGTCAACGACGGCGGACTCGAGGAAAAACTGAAAGGATTCGGTTCCGTCCGTTCGACGCCGAGCGAGGTTCTCTGGAATTTCGAAAAATTCCTGGTCGCCAAAGACGGTTCGATCGCGGCGCGCTTTGCTCCGGACGTCAAACCTGACGATGAACGACTTTTGTCGCGGCTTAACGAAGAGCTCGCGAAATAAGACCGACCATCGATCGCGATCGGTCTGTGTGGCCGGTCGCGGTTTTTTTGAGGATCAAATGAAAGCAATCAGAGTCAATGAATTGGGCGGACCCGAAAAAATGGTCCTCGAAGAGATCGAAACGCCGGTTCCGGCAGCCGACGAACTGCTGATCGCGGTTCGCGCCGCCGGCGTCAATTATGCCGATACGATGATGCGCAGCGGAAATTATCTGACGAAGCCGCCGCTGCCGTTCACGCTCGGTTATGAGGCCGCCGGTACGGTTGAAGCGATCGGTTCGGAGGTTGAGAACTTCAGGATCGGACAGCGCGTGCTCGCGACCACGATCAGCGGCGGATACGCCGAATTCGCGACCGCCAAGGCAAATTCCGCGATCCCGATCCCCGACGAACTCGGATACGGCGAATCAACGGCGCTGCTGGTTCAGGGACTGACCGCGCTCGGGCTGCTCAATCCGACAAAAGAAGGTCAGTCGATCCTCATTCACGCGGCGGCCGGCGGAGTCGGAACGTTGCTGGTTCAGTTGGCAAAGAGCAAGGGACTGAAAGTTGTCGGGACGGCGTCGAGCGAATCAAAACTCCAGCGGATCGTAGAACTCGGAGCTGATTTCGCGATCAACTACGGCGACGCGGACTGGACCGATCAGGTGCTAAACGTTACTGGCGGTCGCGGCGTTGACTGGATCATCGAAATGGTCGGCGGCGAGATCGTTGCGGAAAACCTGAAAGTTCTCGCAAAACACGGCACGATGTGGGTTTACGGCGCTGCGAGCGGCGAGGATTTCAAGGTCTCTGTCCTCAGTTTGATGCACAAGAATCACAAGATCCAGGGCTATTGGCTGATGAACGAACCGGTCGCGAACCGCATCGCGTTCACGCGCGAGCTGCTCGGGCTGATCACCACCGGACGTCTGAAGATCGAGATCACTGAGTTTCCGCTTGAGCAGGCACGCGCCGCGCACGAGGCGATCGAAGGCCGCAAGACGACCGGAAAAGTCGTCCTGACGGTAGGTTGATCGAGGCCCGACGCGTTTCCGCGGCGAGACGGGCTATCGCCGGATCCATGAATCGTGCAAACGAAAAGTTCACCGAGTCTCTTGCGAGATTGATGGAGTCGTCACTCCGTACTCACCGCGAATTCAAGCGGCAGTATAGCCTTTGGGAGAACGGAAAGCTCAGTGCGAAATATCCGCATTCGGAAGCTCCTGAAGTAACCACCGCACGGGATGATTGGTGGAGAGCCAACAACATCCTCTTTTCGACCAAGCTTGGACCGCTTGAGATTGCTTTTCGTGATCGGCCGCACGAGGCATTTGATGAGCTTTGTTGTTTTCTTGCGACCGATATTCCCGCGTTTCGGTGCGGATACGCAAAAGAGTTTTTTTTGCAACGACTTAAGGGTATCCAATTGACAACGCGTGAAAGAAAGAAGCTTTCCGATATCGCTTTGTTTTATTGCACAACGGACACCGTTCGGAGAGAATTCCGTCGATGGTGCCGACTGATGGTGAAGATCGCCGATGAAGAAGATTTGAAACGCTTGAAAGGCATAACCGAGAGTGCCTCCGGCATCTCAAGGGTCAAAGCTGACTGGATGTTGACTACGATAATTCAACATCGTCTGGATTTGAGAGAATAACGCTTGATTCAGGATCCACTCCAAAATCCAAAATCCAAAATCCAAAATCGCAAATCGCAAATCGCAATTCGCAAATCCCAAATTCCTCACCGATTCCGGCCGTACTTTTCATGGCTCGAAACCCAGTCAGAGCTTGAGATCGCGGAGCCGAGCGAGATTTCGCCGGCCAATACGACTCCGGCCACGATCTCGGCAAATTTGTTGACTGTTCCGCGACCGGTACAGCCGAGCACGTCGAGGCATTCGCGCTGCGTTGCGAGGCCCGTTCCGCCGCCGTGCGTGGCGACGATCAGCGACGGGATCGTGATCGAAATATACAGATCCTTATCCGGCGTCAGTTCCGAGTAGATTATTCCCGCCGACGATTCCGAGACGTTTGCGACGTCCTGGCCGGTCGCGATAAACATCGCCGTGATGCCGTTTGCCGAATGCGCGCCGTTGTTGTTTGCGCCTGACATGAATGAACCGACGTTGGCGACGCCCGAATGATAGACAAGCGATTCGGGTTCGACCCGCATATGCTCGATCAGGACGTTCCGCGGGATCGTGCATTCGGCCGTCACACGCTTGCCGCGCGTCCGCATGACGTTGACCTGCGATGCCTTTTTGTCGGTTGCAAAATTCGATTCAAGATAAAAATGCTTGATCTGATCTTTGTCGTATGCGTCGATTATCCAGCTACAGGCGGCAAACGTCGCGCGACCGACCATGTTCTGTCCGGCGGCGTCGCCGGTAGTGTAATTGAATCTGAGATAGACGAACTTGTTCGACGTATACGGATCGATGTACTTAAGCTTCGCGACCGACGACGTCGCTTCGGCCTCTTCCTTGATCTTTCCGATGTTTTCCAGGACCCACGAGACGAATTTCCGGCCGGCGCGCGCGTCTTCGAACACAAACACCGGCGCACGCTGCATCGCATCCGAAACGACCGTCGCCTTGACGCCGCCTGACAGGTTGAGAACCTTGATTCCGCGATTGTATGAAGCGATCAGCGTGCCTTCGGTCGTCGCCAGCGGGATCAGATATTCACCGGTCGCGAATTCTCCGTTGACCTTGAGCGGACCGGCGAACCCGATCGGGATCTGCGCGACGCCGGTGAAGTTCTCGCAATTGCCGGCCGTCGAACGCGCGTCGAACGAATAATGCCGGATGTGTTCGAGTTTTGCGCCTGAATATTGCTCGACGAAATCCTGACGCGCTTTGATCGCGGAATCCGAATAATCATCGTTGTTGTCGCGCGGAATTCTGACTTCAAGGCTTTCCGTCTCGGCGATCGAATCTTCAACATCGAATTTCAACGATCCGAATGGCTTCGCGCGGAACGCGATACCGATTTTGTGTTTTCCGTTCTCAAGTGTCGTCCCCGAGCACTTCACCGTCAGCACTTTGCGGAGCGGGAACGCGATCTCGCGTACCTCGGCGGCCGGAACGAAAACGCCGTCGCCGAGGTCGAGCGAAACCGCATCGAGCGCAACGTCCGAACCATCGATCCGAATGCCCGTCAGTTCGCCGAATTCGCCGTCGCTGAGCCGGTTCTTGAGCGTGAACTGAACGCCGTCGGCAGTGTTTTTAAGGCTGTTGTTTGTATAGAGCTGCCGCAAAAGCATGCTCGGGATCGGGAAGAATGACATAAATTATTCCTTTTTCGTGCGAATGAAGAGAACTCTGAGAATCTTACTTTGCAAACGGCTTTTATTCAACTTCGGCCCTTTTGCGAATTGGCCGATTCCGACTATATTGATTGGCATGAAGAAACTGATTTTTGCGGTGCTAGTGCTTGCAACCGGTGTCTTTGGTCAGCCCCGTTGGGAACGGTTTGATGTTGGAACGGATGCCGCATTTCGAGGCCTGTCGGTTGTCAATGCGGACGTAGTCTGGGCCAGCGGCACGGGCGGAACGGTTGTCCGAACGATCGACGGCGGACGCAATTGGCAGGTGCTCAAAGTGCCCGACGCCGAGAAGCTCGATTTTCGCGATATCGAAGCGTTTGACGCGAATACGGCTTATATCCTGAGCATCGGAACCGGCGGCAGTTCGCGTATTTACAAAACCATCGACGGCGGGAAATCGTGGAATCTTCAATTCAAAAACACCGATGAAAAGGCGTTTTTCGACGCGATGGCGTTCTGGGACAAGAACAACGGAATCGCCATGTCCGATCCCGTCGGCGGCAAGTACGTCTTGATCCGGACGACCGACGGGACGAACTGGAGCGCAGTCGAT
>JBGASE010000158.1:0-8126 GCA_044229875.1 Pyrinomonadaceae bacterium
CGAACCGGTTCAGATCAAACGCGGTGAAACGGCAGTCATTCGGGCGCACGGCGTGACGCCGGGTGTTCAGCGCGAGCTCGAACAGAAGGCGACGAAGGTCGTCGATGCGACATGTCCGTTCGTGACGCGCGTCCAAAAGCTGGCGGCGCGCGCGGCCGAGGAAAATCGTCACGTGATCGTCGTCGGCAACCCCGATCATCCGGAAATGATCGGAGTCAAGGGCTACGCGCCGGATCATGCGTTTGTCATCAACGGCGTCCACGAAGTCGCCAACCTGCCGCGTTTACGAAATCCGTTGGTCGTTTCGCAAACGACCATCAAAGCCCAGAATTTCTTCGATACGGCTGAGGCCGTCAAGACAAAGACCGATGATGAGGTTCAGGTCGTCAACACGATTTGTTCGGCGACACGTGACCGTCAGGACGCCGCACGCGCACTCGCCGGAATGGTTGATGCGTTTTATGTGATCGGCGGCCGCCACTCATCAAACAGCCGGAAGCTTCTTGCGGTTTGCCTGGAACAATGTCCGAAGAGCTTTTTGATCGAGACCGAAGACGAGATCGACGCTGCCGATCTGAACGGTGTCAATACCGTCGGCGTCACGGCCGGCGCTTCGACGCCGAACTGGCTGATCGAAAAAGTCGTCAAACATCTTGAGTCGATCGAAGGCTAGACCCCGCATTTGATCAGTGCGTCGCGAAGTTTGATGACCGCGGCGCCGATCTCGCCCTCGTTGAATCCCGTATAACCGAGCACAACGCCGGATGGCATCGTCCGTTCGACGCAATAGTTTTTGAGCGGCGCGAGGTGGATTCCGGATCCGGCCGCCTCCGCGACAAGTGCGTCGGCATCGATCCCATTCTCGAGCCAGCCAATCAGATGCATTCCGGCCGACGCGCGCTCAATCCGAATCCCTGAACCGACAACCCGCCGAACCTCGTCCACCAGAAAATGCTGCCGTTTTTCATACAGCGTCCGCATTCGCCGCAAATGCCGAGCGAAGTGGCCCTCGGCAATAAAATCCGCGAGCACCGTTTGTTCGAATACCGGCGAATGCGTATCGGCTAAATTCCGCAGCGCAGATATCGTCCGAATAAGGCTTTTCGGTACGACCAAACAACCCAAACGCAGCGCCGGAAAGATCGTCTTGCTGAACGTGCCGACATAGATCACCCGTTCGCCGGCATCGAGATTGTGGAGCGATGCGAGCGGTCGCCCGGCATATCTGAATTCGCTGTTGTAGTCGTCCTCGACGATCCAGACGCCGCGTTCACGCGCAAACTCAAGCAGCTGCAAACGCCTCGAAAGCGTCATCGTCGCCCCGGTCGGAAACTGGTGTGACGGTGTAACGTAAGCGAGCTTCGACCGCGTTCCCGCCGATCGTGCGGCCGCGACGTCGAACCCCGATTCGTCAACCGGAACGGCCGAAACCGTCGCGCCGTAGGCCTTGAAGATTCCGAGAGCTTCCTGATAGCACGGATCTTCGATGAGAACTTCGTCGCCGGGATCAAGCAAGGTACGGGCGATCAGATCAAGTGCCTGCTGCGCGCCGTTCGTGATATAGACCTGATCGATGTCACAAACGACGCCGCGCGCTGCCGCCAGATGATCGGCGACGGCCTGCCGCAACGGCCGATATCCGGCCGACTCGCCGTAACCAAAATCTCGGTTTCGGTTCCGCAGTCGACGGACGGCGAGCCGCTCCCAGACATCGAACGGAAACTCGGCCGTTGCCGTCAATCCATTCCGAAACGGTACCGGCCCCAAATCCGGAATCTGCACGGCCGATTCCGAAAGTCGGACGCGCTTTGCAGTTTCGGAGAGATCGGCCGAATCTGTTTCGGAAGCATCAATTCTGACCGCATGTCCCGCGCTCGGCACGTGAAGCAGATCTTCGGGCAGATTAGCCGCCACGAAAGTTCCGGAACCCGCGCGGCCTTCGAGATAGCCTTCGGCCAGCAACTGGTCAAACGCGCCGACGACCGTGATTCGCGAGACTGAAAGCTGTTGCGCCATTTGCCGCGTCGCGGGCAGGCGTGTCCCGGACGGCATGCTTCCCGATAGAATTGCGGTTCGGATCGAATCATAGATCTGGCGATAAAGCGGCCGATCCGGATCGGTGGTGTCGAGCACGATAAACGGCGTCGATTCCGCTCGTTTCGCTTTTCTTAAAGTGGTCATATTAAAAACCGTCAAAATGGATATTGTGATACATCCACTCTCCGCCTAATATAGCGCTTCAACCCTTTTTTGGGAAGCGATGAAAACTATGGAAGAACTGATAATTGAAGCGTCAACATCGTCGGCACCGTCCGATTTCGACTTCTTTTTCGGCGACTGGATCGTCCGCAACCGCAAGCTGAAGAAACGGCTGGAAAATTGCGATGAATGGCTCGAATTCGAGGCGGCGTCGCATTGCCGGCCAGTCCTTCGTGGTCACGGGAACACGGATTCGATCACGACCGGGGATTTTGAGGGATACACGCTACGGTTGTTCGATCCGGTAACGCGGCTTTGGAGCATCTACTGGGCCGACAGCAATCATGTCCGGCTCGACGTTCCGCAGATCGGATCATTCGACGGCGATATCGGAACGTTTCTCGCACGCGACACTTTCAACGGCATCCCGATCATCGTTCGTTTTGACTGGAACCGGGCTGATCGCGAACATCCGGTTTGGAGCCAGGCCTTTTCCGCCGACGGCGGTCAGTCCTGGGAATGGAATTGGTTTATGGAATTTGAACGGAGGAAATAATGAGAATTGACACCATCAAAAGATCACAGATCACGCCGATGCCCGAGTATTTCGGGCGTTACATCAACCAGGTTGCGGACACGACGTTGCGTGAGGCGCTCGACGAAAGCATCCGTCAGATCGACGCACTCGATTTCGACGCGCTCGACCGCATCGGAACAGCGGTCTACGCCGAAGGAAAGTGGCCGATCGCGACGATCGTCACGCACATCACCGATTTCGAGCGGATTCTCGGCTATCGGACTCTGGTTTACGCGCGGCAGGCCGGAATTGTCCCGCAGGGAATCGAGGAGGATACTCTGGCGGTGAATTCGAGGTCGCATGATCGTGAAATTCGCGCGGCATTTGCCGAACTGAGGATCGCTCGGCTTTCGACAAAGGCGATGTTCGAAGGTTTCGACGATCAGGCGTTCGACGTGATCGGCAAGATCTGGAAGGACGAAATGACGGTGCTCGCGATGGGCTTCAACATGATCGGGCATCAGATCCATCATCTTCGCGTCATCGAAGAGCGCTATTTGCCGCTACTGAAAGGATAAGAATGAGCTCAAATAATCAACTTGTCAGATCCGCCGGATTGGACTGGGCAGCGCTTGCCGAAGACGGGATTGACGGCATTGAGGTCAAACCGCTGAGAGTCGATCCGGCCGATGGCCGCACGTCGACGATGCTTCTCAGGTTCGCGCCCGGAGCGCAATATCCGCTCCACGATCATCCGGCGGGCGAGGAAGTTTTCGTCCTCGAGGGCGATATCAGGCTCGGCAAGGACGTTCTTAACGCTGGCGACTATTTGTTTACGGCGCCGGGCAATCTGCACCGGGCAAGCTCGGATGGCGGTTGCGTCGTGTTGCTGCGGGCGCCGAAAGCTGTGATTATCAGAAACGGAGGGCAAAAATGAGCGATGGGATCGCGGCGACCGACCGCACAAAATTGAAACGGCTTCCAAAACGCGGCTCTTTTGATCGGGCGACGATCAATGAAATACTCGATGCGTCGATCGTTTGTCACTTGGGTTTCTGCGTCGACGGGAATCCGTTCGTGATACCGACATCATATGCGCGGATCGGCGATCGGATCATCGTTCACGGTTCGGCCGCGAGCCGGATGATGCGGACATTGTCTGGTGGAATTGAAGTTTGTCTGACCGTGACTGTCCTCGACGGATTGGTGCTCGCCCGGTCCGCATTCCATCATTCGGTCAACTATCGTTCGGTGATCGTCTTCGGCCACGCGGAGATGCTTACCAGCGACGCCGAAAAGCTCGAAGCACTCCGCGCACTGACAGATCATATCGTCCCGGATCGATGGTCTGAGATCCGCGAACCGAACGCGCTTGAATTAAAAGCGACAACGGTTCTGTCGCTCGCGATCACCGAGGCATCGGCCAAGATCCGCACCGGCGGGCCGGTCGATGACGATGAAGACTACGAGCTCAATATCTGGGCCGGAACGATCCCGGTGAGAACCGTTCTTGATGATCCGATCGACGATGACCGCCTCCGCGCCGGAATCCCGGTCCCCGAACACGTCAAACGAATGATCAGGTCGGAACGATAACCGTCGATTTCGGATTTCGGATCAAGTGATATGAGCGTAGCCCGCAGCGCAGGCTGCGGGAAACATGTGAAGAAAGCAATTGAGCTATCGAAGATAGCGAGAGAAGAGGAATCTGTCGCTATCTTCGATAGCTTTCGGGATGTAACCCGTGGTCTTCCCGCAGCTCGCGCTGCGGGCTACACGCTGACGCTCGCTACACGAGCTGATTGAATCCTGCAACGAAGCCGATTAATGCAACCGCTCAAACAAAATCCACAGTCAGAAGCCACAATTCCGAAATCGCCGCGACGCGCAAGACGCTGAAACCGCTCGCCCGAACAAAATCCGAAATCAGAAATCGCAATTTCGAAATCGCGTTACAAAAAAAGCCGCCCGATCGATTGATCGGGCGGCTGTCACGATTTCGAAAAATCGCTATTCGGCCGGTTCGACCCATTTCTTCATCGACATCGGTTGGTTGAGAATCACGCCGAATTCGGTTCCGGATTTTACTTCGGCTTCTTCGCCCTTGGTGAATTTTTCGCCGAGAAATCCGGCTCCGGCTCCGATCAATCCGCCGATCAGCGCGCCTTTGCCGCCGCCGATCGCCGCTCCGAGAACTGCGCCACCGGCGCCGCCGCCGCCGATAAAGATGATCTTCCGGTTCTTCATCTTATCGCCCGACGCGACGCTTTCATTGTCGCTTTTTGCATCCTTCGTGTTGAGTTCGGTCAATGATCCGTTCATCGCGCGGGTCGAACCGTCAGGCAACTTCATCGACACGAAGCTGACTGATATCTGACCGGGATTGCCGCCTTTTTTGGCCGGCGTTACCGAATCGACCTTACCGGTGATGATCGTTCCGACCGGCATCACGACAACGCCCGTTCCCGAATAGCCCGGTTCCGTCAGCGTCGTCCGAAACGTGTCGCCGACCTTGGCCGTCTTCGAGCTCAGAAGATCGTTCATCCTGACGCGAAACACGGTTCCGATTTCAACGGTGTAAAGTTTGACCGCCGGCTTGACCGCCGGTTTCGTGACCGGCGCCTTGCGTCGGATCGTCGGTTTCTTTTTCGTCTGCCCGAACGCCGATCCGATGCCGAAGATCATCAGCATCGCAATCATTCCGGTAATTGTTCTAAATGTCATCTTTTTCATTGTTCCACCTCGTTCAATCAAATCGCGCGATCATCCGCGTCAATCGCGGCTAAGACGCTTCGCTCAGCCTTGCCGTTGTCTTTTATCTCAAATCAATGGGGGCAAACATCATCAAATTAACACCTCGGATGACAAAATCGCAATACTCCGGGGCAGCAATCACGGCGGGGTTTCAAAGCATCAGAAAAATGTTTGCAAAAATCCTGAAATCGGAGTTTATTAGACGTATACTCAAGGCAATTGGACAGTTACTTTCTCTTAGTTTTGTTTTAACCCTTGGTGAAATATCCAAGGGTTAAGTCACTTAAGGGATTCGGTTAAACAAGTTTTTGCGGATATTCGTGTCTCCGATTATGCCCCTTTACAGCCAAACAATACTGCTTTTCGCACTTAATTTTGCCGATGCCGTTTTGACGATCTACTGGGTCCGGAACGGGTTTGCAACCGAAGGCAATCATCTGATGGCGACGCTTCTTGATATCGGCGATCTTCCGTTTCTTGCCGTCAAGGTCGCGATCGGCGCGGTCACGGCGATCGTGCTCTGGCGATTCCGCCACCTGCGGATGGCGAAATACGGACTCGGTTTGGCGCTTATGGTTTATGTCGGACTGATGGGAATTCACTTTTTCACCGGCCTGTCGGCATTCGGCCTGGTTTCTGACAACTTCTTTCATCGGGTTGCCGACTGGGGGTCAGCGATCCTTGCAGTTTTCATTTGAAGACTCATTAAAGTCTTTTTCTAACGGGGCCCGTTGTTCTATAGTGAAACAGCGGGTCTGTTTTTTTCGTAATTGAACGCGCAACGGTTGAAACCCGTGACGGCATCAAAAGCGATGAAATTTATTCGTAGAAGGGCTTTATCATGATCAAAAAAACGGTTTACCAATTGACGGGAAGGCAGGTTCTGATGCTGGCGTTTGCGTCGGCGCTGATCGCGCTCGGCACGGCGGCTTGCTTCACGAGTTTCGGTCCGTTCCAACTGCACAACCAGACGAACGTCGCACTCGCTGAAAATGCACCGACGCCGCCCGAAGGCATCACGAACCCGGATACCGTCAGCGATGAGCAGAACAGTATCGAGGTCTACAAAACGATCTCGCCCGGAGTTGCGTTCATCACCACCAGTACCCAATTCACATACTACGGCGAAGAACAGGAAACCGAACGCGGAAACGGATCGGGATCGGTGATCGACGACCAAGGTCATATTCTGACCAACTATCACGTGATCGAAGGTTCGACAAAGGTCATGGTCAGCTTCGGCGCAGACAAAACCTATCCCGCAAAAGTCATCGGTGGCGACCCTGACACAGATCTCGCGATTATCAAGATCGATCCGGGCAAGGACAAGATCACGGTCGTTCAGCTCGGCGATTCGGACGCGCTTCAGGTCGGACAAAAAGTTCTTGCGATCGGGAATCCGTTTGGACTCGACCGGACGCTGACTACGGGCGTCATTTCGGGCCTGCAGCGGCCGATCCGCGCCCGTAACGGCCGCCCGATCGAAGGCGCGATCCAAACCGATGCGTCGATCAATCCGGGTAATTCCGGCGGACCGCTGCTCGACAAATTCGGCCGCATGATCGGGATCAATTCGCAGATCTTGTCGCGTTCGGGCGGATCGGTCGGAGTCGGATTCGCGATTCCGGTGAGCATTGCCAAGCGTGTTATTCCGCAGCTCATTCAGTTTGGCGAAGTTCGCCGGCCGAAGCTCGGCGCGACACTCTTCCCGGTTGAACAGCTTAAGGAACAGGGAATTTCGACGCCGGTCGAAAGCGGTCTTCTGATCCGCAGCGTCGTCACCGGCGGATCTGCCGAAAAGGCCGGTCTTCGCGGTTTCTCGCGTGATGCGCAGGGCGAAATGATTTTCGGCGACATCATTCTTTCGGTCGACGGCGAAAAGGTGACCGATATGGACAGTCTCTATCGGTTGCTCGATAAGAAGAAGATCGGCGAAACGGTTCAGGTCGAAATCTATCGGATCGATAAGAAGATGACGGTTCCGGTCAAGTTGCTGGCCCTTCCGGCGTCAATTCAGGGACGCCCGCGGGGCGAGTAGCTTCGACCCCGTTTGAGGTTGATGGGCAGTGGAAACGAAATTTCACTGTCCATCCTGCTTTATGACAAGATTCAATAACTTCGGCTTCGGCTGGATTTGCGTCTCTTGCGACGCGGAAGAGACACCGCTTGAAAGTGCCCGATCCCGGTTGATGAGTGAAGGCGAATCTGAAGGCAAAACGCCGAGGCTTTCCAGTTCCGCGCTCGCCCGCTGGGCAGACGCTGACCGGAACACGCTAGAATGTCCAAAGTGCGGTGCCCGGGAAATAATCGATCGATCAAAAGCCCGGGACGTTTGACCGAGTCAAATCGCCGACTCGGTCAGACTTTCGCCAAAAAAACGGATTGAAGCGAACGTTCCCCGCGTTTCAGTCATCTATTCGTTGCTTTTGTAGTTGAGGTACCGATGAAATTCAAGAGTTTTGCAGTTTCAGTTTTGTTTTCGATGATGTTCGGACTGGTTTCATTCGCCGCAGCGATGCCGAAACCGGCTCCGAAAACTTCGGATTTGCTGGCGATGCTGCCGGCGTCCGACATGGTAATGACGCTCGATACGAAGCGGTTGTTTGATGAGGCGCTGCCACAGATGCTTTCGACGAACAAACCGATGCTCGAGCAG
>JBGASE010000015.1:0-36634 GCA_044229875.1 Pyrinomonadaceae bacterium
GACGCGGATCACCACCTGCCGGCCGGCGGTCTGCTGGAACAGCGAATAGATGTTGTCGGTCCCTTTTAGTTCGCGTCCGCGCACCGCGAGCAAATACTCGCCGGTCTTTACGTTCACGCCGGGTTGGGTGAGCGGCGCAACGAGTCCCGGATTCCAGTTCTCACCGTCGAAGATCCGCGCGAACCGGTAACGGCCGTTCTCGATCGAGTAGTCCGCGCCGAGCAATCCGACCTGATACCTTGTCGGTTGCGGCGCGTCGCCGCCGAACGAGTTGTGATGCCCGACGGTCAGATTGCCGAGCGCTTCCTGAAACAGGTAATTGAGATCGGCGCGCGTTACCAGCCCGTCAACAAACGGCCGGTAACGATCTTCCATGAGTTTAATATTGACGCCGTGAAACGTCGGATCATAGAAAAAGTCGCGCTGAATCCGCCAGGCCTCGCGATACATCTGTTTCCACTCGGCCCGCGGATCGACCATCACTTCCATCTCGCCGACGTTCAGCGCGCCCTCGCCGGGACGCATCGGCAGGAATGTCGACGCGATCGTGAACCGGCCCGGAAACTGCCCGAAAAGCATCTTTTCGCCGTTTGCCGAAATGTCGAACTGCGTGACGCCGTCGAGAACTTTTTCGGCCTTTTTCTTGTCGCCGTCGTAACGATGGACGGCGGCGCCGAACTGCGGTGTCGCGGCGGTTCCCGATTGCGGCACGGATTCGAGAAGAAAGAACGATCCCGAACGTGACGGCACCAATCCGACATAATCGCGGGCCGCGATCGGAAGCGCGACGATCCTCTGCCCGATTCGCTCCGCGTCGATCGTCACCGCTACCGGCTCAGGCTTTCCGGGCGGCATTCTCGGCGCCTCTGGCTTTGTCGGATCCGCAATCTTCTCTTCATCGCTTTCGGGCGCAAGCGGCGACGGATCGGTCGCTTTGAGAACGATCGCGTAAACGCTCCGCGTAGTCGAAAACGGGAAACCCGACATGTCGAGCCAGCCGGTCGTCGGCCCGTTGTCCGTACTTGCGGTGAAATATATGTACTTGCCGTTTCGGTCAAAAGCGGCAAAGCGCGCATCTGAAAGACCGTCCGTCAATCGCGTAGATTTTGCGGTTTCAAGATTGAAAACATGCACCGTGCAAAGGCGGTTGCGACCCTGTTTGGTGTAAACGATCCATTTGCTGTCGGGCGACCAGTTCGGATCGAGGACCTCGAACGGATTCTCGAACGTGTTCGTGTCGACCTTGACCAACGATCCCTTTTCGATATCGAGGTACCAAACATTCAGTCGCTTATCGGTGAAGACGACCTTTTTGCTGTCCGGCGAAAACTTCGGCGTGTAGAAATAGGACGATGGATTTCCGAGGCTGATCTTTTTGACCTGACCCATTCCCGACTGATCCGCCAGGTGAAGCGCATACTCGCCCGATTCGTCGGAAAAATACGCGATCCATTTGCCGTCCGGCGACCACGCCGGATCGCGTTCGGCGACGCCGGGCGTGTTCGTCATATTGCGCGGGTTACCCTTTTCGGCCGGAACGCTGATGATCTCGCCGCGGGCCTCAAACACGGCACGCGCGCCGGTCGCCGACAGTGCGACCTTTTGGACGCGTTGCGCGACGCGCTCATAACGCGGGCGCACCTGGGGGAAATCGCCGGCGACCGAAATTTCGATCTTCCGCGATTTGCCAGATGTGGGATCGAAAATATTGATCGAGCCAAACTGCTCATAAACGATCGCGTCCGGCCCGGCCGAGATCGACTTCAGATCGAATCCGGTGTTGGCGAACAGCTGCGCGACACGCTTCGTTTTTGTATCGTATGAATGAAGCGTGACGTTCTTTCCGTTGCGGTCGGACAGAAAATAGATCTTGTCGCCGAGCCACGCCGGGTTGTAGTCGTTGGCGTTGATATGCGGAATTTCCTCGACCGAAGAATCCGCCGGATTGCCGATCCAGATCTTCGTCGTCCGGCCGCCGCGATAGAGTTTCCATTGCTGAAAAGCGGCGCCAAGCGGCATGTACGCGATTCGTGATCCGTCGGGCGAAAACGACGCGCCGCCGCCGGCCATCGGAAACGGAAGTTCGGTCGGAAGTCCTTCGCCGCTGATCGGCATCGTGTACATTTTAGGAGACGGCATTGCCGAACTTCGACCCGAGAGAAAAAGTACCGATCCGCCGTCGGGCGTCCAGCCCAACAGGTTGTCGCCGCCCGGATGAAATGTTAGCCGGCGCGGTTCGCCGCCCGACGCCGGGATCAGATAAACATCGACGTTGCCGTCGTATTCACCGGTAAACGCGAGCCAGTTTCCGTCTGGCGAAAATATCGCACCGCCTTCGGTGCCGATCCCGCTGGTGAGTCTGACGGCGCTTCCTCCGTCGCGCGGAACGGTCCAGAGATCGCCGCCGAAAGAAAAGACGATGTGCGTTTTGTTCATCGTCGGGTTGCGCAGGATCTGCGGCTGAGCAAGCGCGCCGACTGCTGAAAATAGAAGAATGGCAAGTATTGCGATGTTTCTCATGTTCTTTTCCTGAAGGTCGCGGCCTTCGCAAACCCGATCGGGCGCGAAGACCGCAGATTCAAATAATTCCTGTTAGTTCCGGCCAAGACCGGTTTCTTTGTGATAGTTCGGGTACGCCGGGCGCTTGTAATCCTTAGGCGGATTCTTCTTAAGTTCTTCGAGCAGCCATTCGACCGCCTTTTCAAGCTGCGGGTCACGGCCCTGACGCCAGATCGCCGGATCGAACTCGACCTCGATATCCGGAGCGACGCCGACGTTCTCAACTTCCCATTGTCCGTTGAGCCCATAGACCGCACCGTTCGGCGCGCGAATGCTGCCGCCGTCCATCAGGATCGGAATTCCCGAAGCACGCACAAGTCCGCCCCAGGTCCTCTTGCCGACCAACGCGCCGACCTTCAGTTGTTTGAAGAACCACGGCATCGCGTCGCCGCCCGAGCCGGCGAGTTCATTGATCAGCATCGCTTTTGGCCCGTAGATCGCGCCGGCCGGAACGTTCCAGTCTTTACCGGCACGAAAAGCGATCTTTGCAAGCTGCTGACGGTTCAAATATTCGACGACGTAATCGGCGAGCAGTCCGCCGCCGTTGAAACGTTCATCGATGACCGCGCCGTATTTGTCGGTCTGCGCAAAGAAGTAGCGGTTGAAACTCTGGTAACCGGGACCGCCGGTGTTCGGGATATAGACGTACGCCAGTTTGCCGCCGCTCAGTTTATCGACGGTGCGGCGATTGTCCTCGATCCATGCAAGATTGCGCAGTCCGGTTTCGTTTCCGACCGGAACGATCCTGACCTCGCGCGCATCCTTGCCGTCCGGGCTCGGTCCGACCTTGATCGTGACCTGTCGGTTGGCCGTACTCTCAAACCGTTTGTAAATGTTATCGCCGCCGGTCAGTTCGCGGCCGTTGACCGCGATCAGATATTCGCCGGCCTTGACGTTGACGCCGGGCGCGGTGAGCGGCGCGCGCAATCCGGGATTCCAGTTCTCGCCGTTGAAGACTCGGGCGAAACGGTAACGGCCGTTCTCGATCCGGTAATCGGCGCCGAGCAGTCCGCCGGGCACGAAGTTCGGACGCGGCTGATCGCCGCCGCCGATATACATGTGTCCGACCGTCAGCTGGTTGAGCATTTCGCGGAAGAGATAGTTGAGATCGTCGCGATTGACGACCGCATCGACATACGGCGCATACAAACGCTTCGCCTTTTCAAGGTCGAGCCCGTGCATGTTCGGATCATAGAAAAAGTCGCGTTCACCGCGCCAGATCTCGTTGAACATCTGTTTCCATTCGGCGCGCGGATCGACATAAACCTCCATATCAGAGGTCTTTACGATTCCTTCACCAGGTCGTGCGGGAAATACGGTCGAGATCAGGTTCCACATCGGTCCCGACTGAAACAGCATCTTTTCGCCGTTCGCCGACAACGCGAAACCATTGACTCCGCCGCGAACTTCTTCGATCTTGCGCTTGTCGAAATCGAATTTATGAAGCGTCAGCCCGAACGGACCGGTCTGCGGGGCCGACGGGATCTCAAGCAGATAGATCGTTCCCGGTTTCCCGGCAAACAGTCCGGCAAAATCCTTTGACGGAATCTGCGGGATGGAGATAATCCGTTGGTCGATTCCCTCGAGATCGACCCGCGTCGGTTCCGGCATTTTCGGCTTCGGCGGCTGAACCCTTGACGCATCGGGCGTCTTCGGCGCTTCGGGCGTTGCCGCCGCTTCGGGCGATTTCTTCGGTTCCGGCACCGGCGTCGCGGCCGGCGCTTTTTCCTCGGTCACCTTTTCTTCGTCGCTTTCGGGTGCGAGCGGCGAAGGGATGTCGTTTCTGAGAACGATCGCGTAAACACTGCGCGACGTCTGATGGTTTATTCCGGAAAGATCCGCAAAACTTATTGTCGGGCCGATATTCGTGCTGCCCGTGAAATACAGGTATTTTCCGCTCTTGTCGAACGTCACGTGGCGGGCATCGCCGAGCCCATCGGTCAACTGGAACGATTTGGCCTTATCGACCGCATACATGAAAACGGCGCGGAGGCGGTTGTCGAGCTGCTTTGCGTAACCGATCCAATTGCTGTCCGGCGACCACGTCGGTTCCATTACGTCGCCGAAATCGCCGAACGTGTTCTGATCGATCCTCGTGTTCGTGCCCTTGTCGACATCGAGCACCCAAAGACTGACGTCATTGCGGTTGTAGGCGATTCGTTTGCCGTCCGGCGACCAGACCGGATCGGTGTAAAAATTCGGCGTTCCGTCGCCGAGGACGAATTTCCGGACTTCGCCGGTGCCTGACTGATCGCGGAGATGAAGCTGATATTCGCCAGATTCATCCGAGAAATAGGCGATCCATCGGCCGTCCGGCGACCATGCCGGATCGCGCTCCATGACCGCGGTCGTGTTCGTGATATTGCGAGCGTCGCCCTTGTCGGCCGGCACGGTGATGATCTCGCCGCGGGCTTCAAAGACCGCCCGGATCCCGGTCGGTGACACGCCGTAGTCGGAAATTCTCGATCCGACCCGTTCAAATCGCGGACGGACGCCGGGAAAATCGCCGGCGACGCGGATCTCGACCTTTTTCGGGCTTTTCGATCCGGCTTCGAGCGTGAAGATCGTGCCGAACTGCTCATAGACGATCGCACCGCCGCCGGCCGATGCGTACTTGATGTCGAGCCCTTTATTGTCGATCGCTTGTTCGACCCGCTTTGACCTCGGATCGTATGAAAAAAGCGTCACGATGCCGCCGTTCCGATCCGACAGAAAATAAACCTTGTCGCCAACCCACATCGGACATTTGTCGTTCGAGTTGTCGCGCGGCACTTTTTCAATGCTTGAATCGGCAAGCGTCGCGATCCAGATCGGCTGCGTCTGTCCGCCCTGATATCGCTTCCAGTCTGATTGCCATTGCGACAGCGGTTCGTATGCGACGCGCAGGCCGTCGGGCGACATCCACGCACGATCGACCATCGGCAACGGAAGTTCGGCCGGAAGCCCGGCGCCGTCAAGCCCGATCGTGAACAGCCGCGAATAATTCGAACTGCTGTTTCGGGTTGAGACGAAAAGAATGCTCTTGCCGTCGGGCGTCCAGCCGGAAACCTCATCGGGCGCAGGATGATACGTGACACGTTGTGGCACGCCGCCCGCCGACGGGACGACAAAGACGTCGATATTTCCATCGTATTCGCCCGAGAATGCGACCATCGAACCATCGGGCGAAAAGTACGGATTGGTTTCGATGCCGACTCCGGACGTCAGTCGCCGGGCGTTGCCGCCGGCGCGGGGAACGATCCAAAGATCGCCGCCGTAAGAGAAGACGATCTCGGACCGGCTGATCGAAGGTTGTCTGAAGAGCGTCGCACCCGAAGACTGGGCAAGCGTCGTGACCGACAGCGAAAGAACGACAAACGCGTACAAAGCTAGCTTTTTCAAGTTAATATTCTCCGTTTGAAAATGGCGGCACGACCGTTGCGGAAGACTCTTGATCTTCTGAAACCGGACGAAGGGAACAGGCCACCCGGAAAAGATCAGTGCAACGGTCGATCGGATTTCTTGTCAGTACGTAAAAAAATAGTCGAAGGATTCAATTTTCGCAAATCACGGTGCTTCAAGAATGATCTGAGCGATCGCGTGTTCGGAGGTGTGCGATATCGAAAGATGGATGCGGGCCGCACCGAGTTCGCCGAGCATCTTCTGGGCCTCGCCGGTGACGGTCATTTCAGGAACTCCCATCGGATCATTGAGAATCTCCATGTCCTGCCAGTTTATCCGTCCGCGCCATCCCGTTTTCAGCGCTTTCAGAAGCGCTTCCTTGGCAGCAAACCGCGCGGCATAGGACTGCGCTGCGGCGACGCCTTTTGCGTCGCAATAGTCTCGTTCGGCGGCGGTAAAGACACGCTCGGCGAAGCGCGGCGTTCTTTCAATCGTTTCGCGAATCCGATAGACTTCAACGATATCGATGCCGATGGAAACTATGGGCATATTGGCTTTTCGAGAATTGAATTCCGATGCCGGAAAGCGCGGCAATCGATCGATGGATATGTTATCAGAAAACGACTTTTACTGGCGCGAGTCAAACGGTGTCCGGGTGCTTGTCAGCCGACTGCTTGAAAACGAAGGATTCATCAACGGATTCTCGACGCGGCTCGGCGGCGTTTCACCGTTTCCCGATGGCGATCTGAATCTTGCCGGCTACGATGAGGATTCGGGCGAGAACATAGCCGAGAACCGGCGGCGGTTCATGGCCGCGATCGGCGACGGATACCGGCTCGCGTCGTGTTGGCAGGTTCACAGCGCTGAGGTTCGTCATGTCCGCGATTTTGACGACGCGGTTGACGGCGACCACAAGATGGATGCGCTCGTTTCGGATGCGGGCAATGTGCTGCTCGGTGTCAAAACCGCCGATTGCGTCCCGATTCTGCTCGGCGACACGGCGAGCGGTGCATTTGCCGCCGTTCATGCCGGCTGGCGCGGAACGGTGAGTTCAATCGTCGTCAACGCCGTTTCACGGATGACGGAAGCGTACGGCACGGATCCCGCCGATTTGATCGCAGCCATCGGACCGGCCGCGTCCGTTCGGAATTATGAGGTCGGACCGGACGTGATCGGGGCTTTCACGGAGAACTTTCCCGGATCGGAACATTTGTTCATGCCGACCCGCGAAGGACACGCGCGGATTGATCTGCATACCGCGAATCGAGAGCAGTTGGAACGGATCGGAGTCGCTCCGGAACGGATCTCGGTCTCCGGTCTCTGCACGATGGAACGTACCGATCTGTTCTTTTCCTACCGCGTCGAGAAACGGATCTACGGCAAAACCGGCCGGCTGATGTCTGTCATCGGCAGAGGAAGTGACACAGTGAGCAGTGAGCAGTGAGCAGTGAGCAGTGCAGAACCGCGCACGAAGTAAGCGGGTGCGGAGGCAGTGAGCGGTGAGCAGTAAGCGGTGAGCAGTGCAGAACCGCGCACGAAGTAAGCGGGTGCGGAGGCAGTGAGCGGTGAGCAGTGAGCAGTGAGCAGTGAGCAGTGCAGAACCGCGCACGAAGTAAGCGGGTGCGGGAGGCAGTGAGCAGTCAGCAGTGAGCAGTCTGCAGTGAGCGGTGAGCAGTGCAGAACCGCGCACGAAGTAAGCGGGTGCCGAGGCAGTGAGCAGTGAGCAGTGCAGAACCGCGCACGAAGTAAGCGGGTGCCGAGGCAGTGAGCAGTGAGCAGTGAGCAGTGAGCAGTCTGACCCGACCGCAATCCGAAATCCGCAATCCGAAATCCAAAATCCGTTGACCGGAATGAAGCAAAGGGACTATGATTCTGGCAGACTCGCTCGGAGGTAATTCGCATGAAGTCCCGCGTCCTTCTTCTCACGCTGTTGTGCGTGTTCGTTCTCGGTGTTTCCGTTCAGGCGTCAGCTGCCGACACTTGGATTACCGTCAAATCAAAGAACTTTCATCTCGTCGGAAATGCGAGCGAAAAGCAGATCAGGCAGGTAGCGACCAAGCTCGAACAATTTCGTGAGACGTTTCGCCAGATCTTCCCGCGGCTCAAACTGACGCAGTCAATCGCCACAAACGTCGTGGTCTTCAAGACCGATTACGATTATCGGCCGTTCAAACCTAAGGACGCGAACGGAAAAACGATCGACTCGATCGCAGGCTATTTTCAACCGGGCAAAGACGTCAATTACATCACGCTTGCGATTGACAATGATATGGACGGCAGTTACGGGATAATCTTCCATGAATACGTCCATTTCGTGCTCGAGAACAACTTCGGAAAGGGCGAAGTCCCGGCGTGGTTCAATGAAGGGCTGGCCGAGTATTACCAGACATTCAAGATAGAGAACGATCAAACGGTCACGCTCGGCATTTTCCAGCAAAATCATCTGTTTTTGCTGCAGCAGAATTCGCTGATGCCGCTCAAAGAGTTTTTCGAACTCGACAACTATTCGCTCCATCAAAGCGGAAATCACTCGCGATCGATCTTTTACGCCCAGGCATGGGCAGTCATTCATTATCTGATCCAGGGGCGCAGCGGCAACGGAAAGGGACTCGGAACGTTTCTCGAACTGGTGATGAAGGGAACCGATCCTGAGGAAGCGTTCAAAACCGTGTTTCTGATGGATTACGGCGCAATGGAGAAGGCGCTCAAGGATTACGTTTCGCAGCGCAAGTATCAGATGTCGGTCCTGACGTTCAAGAACAAGCTCGTTTTCGACACGCAGATGACCGTCTCCCCGATCACGGAATCTGAAGCGAACGCATATCTCGGCGATCTTCTTTATCATACGAACAATCTTGCCGATGCCGATACGTATCTGAAGAAAGCGCTCGCCGTCGAACCGAATTCGAGTTTCGCTAACACGTCGCTCGGGCTGGTGCGGATGAGGCAGCGTAAGTTTGATGAGGCAAAATCGTATCTCGAAAAGGCGATCGCCGGCGACGCCCGCAATCCGCTGGCGCACTACAACTACGCATACGTCCTGAGCCGCGAAAGCATGGACGAGTTCGGATTGGTGCGGCAATATCCGCCGGCGACGGTCGCGAAGATCCGTTCAGCGCTCGGGAAAGCGATCGAACTCAACCCGGAATTTGTCGAAAATTATCAGCTCCTCGGTTTCGTGCTGATGGTCAACAACGAGAATCCGGACGAGGTGATCGGCTTGCTCAAGCGCGCCAACGATCTCAACCCCGGAAATCCGCAGAGCCAGTTTCTTTTGGCGCAGCTGTATTTCAGGCAGGAGAAGTCGGCCGAAGCCAAAGCAATCGCGGAGAAACTTCTGAAATCTGCCGACGAAGCCGAGCTCAGATCGCGTGTCGAAATGCTGCTCAACAATATCCGGGAATACGACGAACGAAAGGCCGAGGCCGACAAGCAGGACAAAGAGCTCGAGGACCGCGGGTTCAAAAAGCCGATTCTCGTCAAACGCAACGGCGACAAACCACTGTCGGACGCGGACGTCGAACGAATCAAACTCGCTAACGAAAACATCACCCTGAACAAGATCATCAAACGGCCCGGAGACGGGCAATCAGAGGTTGTCGGCTACTTTGAAAAAGTTGCCTGCGTCAAAGGCGAAGTTCAGTACACGGTCCGGACCGCGACCGGAACGATCCTTCTGACAAGCAAGAATTTCAGTGAACTTGAACTGTCGGCGATGATCGAAGCGGCGCAGGGCGTCAATTTCGGCTGCGACGCTGACTTGAAGACGATCAAGGCCGTGGCAATCTATACACCGTCCAAGACAGCCGGGGCGAAATCAAAGGGAACATTGCTTTCGATCACGTTCGTCCCCGAGCATTTCAGCCGGCTTACCGAAGCTGAAGAGCGCGAAGCGCGGCCGACGGTGATCGTCGAGGACGCTCCGCCGGATGAAAAAAGATCGGTCGATCTGGAAGCGCAGCGCCGGCAGATGATCATCGAAAGCATCAAGCAGAGACTCAGAAAACCGGGCGCCGGTGAATCGCGCGTCTTTGGAATAATTGAGAAGATCGAATGCAAGGGTTCGACGATCTTCGTCGTCAAAACGGACGACGTCACGCTCAGGTTGCCGGCCCGCAAACCGTCGATCATTTCCTATTCGCAGGATGCTGCCGGAATGTCGTTTTCCTGCGGAGTGACGCCGCCGCCGATCAAAGCGTTCGTGATCTTCAAGGGCGGCGTGCTTGATGCCGGAGAGATCGTTTCGATCGAATTCGTGCCGGCCGGGATCACGCCCGATTGATCAGTAAATCCTTGCCGTCACGGTCAGCCGCTTCGTTTGCGGTTGGTAGCAAACTTCGTCGGTACAAGGCTGAAAGCTGACCGTTACGGTGATTCTTGCGGTCTTTCGACGGAAATTTCTCGGAACGCTGAGCTTGAAATCGAAGCGTACGCGGCCTTCATAAACATTCAGCGGTTCTTCAGAAAACGCAAACAGCTTGTTCTTTCCGGCCGGATACGCGCGCAGCGTGACGGTTGCTCCGGGTGATGTCAGCGCAACCGATGTCGGGATCAGGTAGCGAGAATTCGGGCGATTCGAATTGACGTGAAATCCTTGCGGGATCGTAAGCACGATCGTCCCCGTCGTCGCACCTCCACGGCGGACGCGTTTGACGGACCCGGAAACCGTTTGAGCCGCTGTCGCGGCGACAAGCATGAGTCCGATGAAGATCGCCGCGATCGCTCTCATTTGACTTCGAAGCTCCCGATCATTTCAATCACCGACGGTTCAAGCTCGGCCAGGTGGTCCGCAAGAACGACGACCGATAGTTCAAGTGTCCGTCCGTTTCTGGTCAGCACTTTCTTGAACTCGCGCACCGCTACACCGTTTTCTTCGCGGTCGTTCTCACCGGTCGAATCCGGTTCGGCAACCTCGCATTGGGTGACAGTCGCCCACGCCTGATGAAGTTCTTCGGATTCCTCGCTCGCGCCGAACTCTTTGGTGTGCGCCTCGAACTTGTATGGCGTCGTCGCCGGACTGATAAATCCTTCAGGCTTGATGATCGAAAATTCAGACGTTTCGATCGACTCGCGTTCATAGGCACTGGCCGCGGCGCGCTTGATCTTGGTCGATGCGTAAATCATGATGGCGACGATGATGCCGCCGACGATCCAGATTTCCATAACTACTCCGTCCCCGAGCCTCCGGACGCACCGGCCGATTTGGCCGCCAGTTGACCGCACGCCGCGTAAATGTCGCGTCCGCGAGGCGTCCGCGTGTAGGCTGAAACCCCAAGTGATTCAAGCAACGATTTGAACCGCAGGACCTGCGCCGGATCGCTCGGGCCATATTCAAGCGGTTCGGCCGCATTGTGCGGAATGAGATTTATCTTGACGCGCCGGAGCCGGTGTTTTCTAAGCAGAAACGCCAATTGTTCGGCGTGCGTGTCTGAATCATTGACGCCACCAAGTAAGACGTATTCAAACGTGAACCGCTCGCCGCGTTTGAGTGATCGCTCAAACTCCTTTGCCGCCGACATCAGTTCGTCGATATTCCATTTGCGGTTGATCGGCATCAGCCGATCGCGAAGTTCGTCGGTCGGAGCCGAAAGACTGATCGCAAGATGCGGCCGCGTTTCGAGCGCGGCAAATTCGCGGATCTTTGGAACGATTCCGGCAGTCGAGATCGTGATCCGGTTCGGAACGATGTGAAGCCCGTCGACGTCGGACATGATCGAAACCGCCCTGATCAGGTTTTCGAAATTGAGAAACGGCTCACCGGCGCCCATTCCAACGAGGTTCGTGCCGTGCGGAGTTTCGGCTCCGACACCGTAAACATCTGACAACACAATGATTATCTGTTCAACGATCTCTCCGGCGGTGAGATTTCTGAGCAAACCGAGTTTGGCCGTCAGGCAGAAGTCGCATTTCAACGGACACCCCGATTGCGACGAGAAGCAGATCGTGTCACGGTTTTCGGTCGGGATGAAAACGGTTTCGACCGGCAGATTGTCGCGCGTCTTCATCAAAAAACGACGCGTGCCGTCGGTCGATTCATATTTTGATTCAACCTTAAGCGTCGAGGCGGTCGCGGATTCTGCGAGCTTTTCGCGGAGCTGTTTCGGCAAATCGGTCATCTCGGCAAAATCGAGCAGCCGCCGGTTGTGGATCTGCTTGAAGATCTGCCGCGCACGGAACTTCGGCTCGCCGACACCGGTCACGAACTCTTCAAGTTCGGCCGCGGTCAGTCCCGCCAGATGTGTCTTTTCCGTCGACGAAACCATCGATAACTACGATACCATAATCAATTCGGCCTGCCGATTCTTGGCGGAGTTCCATTTTCAGTCAGGCTGCGGGGTGCGGTCTGGACGCGGATCACAGCCGCTTGAGATCGTCCGAACCGCGGCGATTTGAGTGCCATTGCGTCAGGATTTTGGATATAATCCTTCGGCAAAGCACGGGCAGCCGATTTTGACATGGATGCACGGCGTCCGGACATAGAATCATGAATATCGACAGTATCAGAGCGGCGGCGATTCGGATCGCGCCGCACGTGAAGCGGACACCGATCGAGCGCAGCGAATCGCTGAGTCGCAGGTTCGGTACGAATATTTTTGTAAAGTACGAGCTTTTTCAACGGACCGGTGCGTTCAAGGCGCGCGGAGCATTCAACAAAATGCTGTCGATGAATGAGTCAGAGCGCGCCCGGGGCGTGGTTGCCGTCAGTGGCGGCAATCATGCACAGGCGACGGCGCTCGCGGCGCGTGAATTGTTGATCGACGCGGTCATCATCATGCCGCAATCGACGCCGGCGGTTTACGTTGAGGCGACGCGCGGTTACGGAGCTCACGTCGAACTCGCGCCGTCGATCGCCGAGGCGTTTTCAGCGGCTGAGAGATATTCATCTGAGGGCCGTGTTTTTGTGCATCCGTTCGATGACCCTGACATCATCGCCGGACAGGGAACCGTGATGCTCGAAGCGCTTGAAGATGTACCTGACGCGACGGATGTTGTCGTCAGCATCGGCGGCGGCGGTCTGGCCGCGGGTTCGGCGATCGCGGTCAAAGCCATCCGCCCCGAGGCACGGATCTGGGGAGTCGAAACCGAGGGCGCGGACGCGATGTCACAGGCACTCGCCGCCGGCCGACCGGTCGAACTGGGAGCGATCACCTCGATCGCAAAGACGCTCGGCGCGCCGTTTGTTTCTGAAACGACGCTCGCCGTCGTCCGCGATCACTTCGAATCGGTGACGGTCGTTTCCGATCGCGAGGCGGTAGCGGAAATGATCTACATTATCGAACGCCTGAAAGTCATCACCGAACCTGCGGCTTCATGCACGATTGCGGCGATCGAACGGCTGAAATCGAATTTCGGGCCGGAATCGAAGATTGTCGTAATTCTCTGCGGCGGAAATACCGGCGTCGCCGATCTGTGCGGATACCGGGCGTTGCTGGAACAGGAATAAAAACTTCTTGCGACTTTCGATTGTTGGTGCAATCATACAAATTCCGGGACCGGCGCAGCATCTAAGCCGAACAAAACGCCCGCCGGATGCGTAATTGACGACGGAGACCTACTGAGGAAAACGACATGACGGATTACAAAGAACGGTTTGAACGCTGGCAACGCGAAGCGAAAGAGCGATTCGAAGAGATCGACAAACATATCGGGCTATCGGACAAGATCGGCGAAGGCGCAAAAATCGTCAAAGACACAGCGCAGAAAGGTGCTGAAGTGATCATCGACGGTGCGCAGAAGATCAAGACCGAGGCCGAAAAGACCGAGGTCGGCAAACAGGCCGTCAACGTCGCCGAAACCGCGGTCAAAGCCGCCGGTGACACGGCAAAAAAGGTCTATGAAGTCAGCGAACCGTTGCGCGACGTTGCCGAGGATGCCGGTGAGAAAGCGGCAGAAGCCGTGAAAGAAGCGGGCAAAAAAGCCGGAGAGGCGGTCAGTTTCGCCGGCGAAAAAGCTGGCGAAGTCATCGAGGAAACGTACAAAACCGCATCCAAGACCGCCGAAACGGCGTCGCGGGCGTTCAGTGTCGGCGCCAGTTGGTCGCGAACTTTCGACTCCGCTTGGAAAACGCTTCAGCAGACTGCGGACTGGGTTGCTGAAAAACCGTTGCAGGCCGCGACGACCGGAGTTTCAATGGCCGTCGGAGCCGGACTCGGCGTCGTATTTACCGGAATCAGTTCGCATTGGCTGTTCAATTCGGCGATTCCGACGTGGGCGGTCAAGAAGCTCGGCGAGCAGTTCAACGATTATCTCAAGTCGCAGCAGGCGCTGATCGACAATGGCGATCTTTCGACGGCCGAAGCCGAAAAGATCGAGTTTGAGCGAACGATCGTCAAATCGGTCGGTGCGCCGTTGCTCGGTGCATTTTCGTTCGCGTCAGGCGCGGTCATGATGACGAACATCCTGAATCCGAAGACGATCACCGGCGCGCCGATCGACTGGCTCATCGGCGGCAACCCGATTCTTGAAGGTGTCTGGTTCTTTGGCAACGGAACCGTATGTTTCAAAACCAGTTACGACTTTTTCATGATCGCCCTCGAAGATCACGAGGACGTCCAGAAGATCGTCAGGGAAGTGAAAGGGCTTCTGCCGCAGGTTTCGTAATTGATCCCGTCCTGAACGTCGATTTCGTTCATTGGACAAATTGCAGGTTCATCTTCTTTCGAAACGGAATCGGACAATCCCGACCGATTTGTAGAGGTTTCGATCGGGAGTTCCAAATCAGGAAGTTATGAGGGGGATTTGAAAGTTGAGATCCCCGTAGCCCGTCGGAATTCAAAATCACCAGCTGCTTTGCGCCTTGGCGTCTTTCCGGGAACACCCGGTTTGTCTTCCCGCAAGGACGCCAGGGCGCAAAGCAATCATGAATCCTGCTTCAAGATTCAAAATTCAAGACTCAACATTCAAGAATTCCAATCAATCTTGAATGTTGAGTCTTGAATTTTGAACAAACCATCAAACTCAGAGGGTTCTCTTTCAGATTCCGCTCTTTTCACCTCGTCCAACGCAGGATTTCCGGATACTTCGATGGTCAATTGAAAACGTTCAGGACAGCATCGTTTCGTAATAATCAGTCTGCTGCCGGTTTGCGCACCGCAACATTACGCGCCAGCGTCTTGAAGCGAATGCCGCTTTCCTGGACGACGGTGATCGTGATCTGACCGGTTTTGCTGGTGTTGATATCCCGAACCGTTCCCGATTTTCCGGCGTGCGTTCCGCCGACAACTTCACACTGATCGCCATCGCGAACTTCGTTTTCGTTTTTCATAATTGCCTCACTTCAATCTCCGCGTCATCCGAATTTACCGAATATGTGTCGGGTTTGCAATTTTGCCGGAATCGGCTGCGGCGTCCAATTGACGCCGCGGCCGATTATGGCTATTTCCGGGTCGCAGTGAATGGGATCGCGCCGAAGGGGCTATCGATCGTCCCTTTCATTGAATTGCCGTCGACCAACCCTTCGATCGTCATATCGATCAACTGCCCCTGTACCTCGAGCTTGGCGCTTCCGGTAAAACGTTTGCCGGCGACCTTGCCCTTTTCGACCGTTCCGCCGCCGAGCATCGAGCTGAGCGTTCCCTTGAAATCCGCGCCTTCCTGTTTGAGATCCATTTTGAGCTCAACGGTCTGGCCCGGCGCGTCGGCAAACATCGTCCAGATGCCGGTGACGTCGACTTCGGCCTTCGCGTTCATGTCGGGCTTGACGGGCATCGTCACAGTCGCGACGTCGACGGTGATCTCCTTCAGCCGCTGTGCCGTTTCCGGCGTTCCGCCTTCCTGAAAACGTCCGCCAAGATGTTTGGCAAGAAATTTCTCGACCGACATCGCCATCGCCATGTTATTGACCGGACGCTGGAATCCGTGGCCTTCATCCGGTGCGAGCAGGTATTCGACCGGATATTTTCTTTCACGAAGCGCGACGACGATCTGATCGGCCTCGGCCTTTTTGACGCGCGGATCGTTCGCGCCCTGAACGATCATCAGCGGTGTCTTGATCTTTGCGACGTGATTGAGCGGCGATTGCCGTTCAAGCTGAGCCTTGCCTTCCGTGGTATTCGGATCGCCCATGCGTTCGTGGAACATCGAGCGGATCTGTTCCCAGTACGGCGGGATCGAGCCAAGAAGCGTATTGAGATTCGACGGCGCGACGATCGCAACGGCCGCCGCGTATGTGTCCGGCGTGAACGTCACGCCCGCCAGCGTCGCGTAACCGCCGTAGCTCGCGCCCATGATACCGACGCGTTTTGCATCGACGATCCCTTGGGACACGAGATGCTTGACGCCCCATGTGATGTCGTCCTGCATCAGCTCGCCCCACTGCTTGTTGCCGGCGTTGAGGAATTTCTTTCCGTAACCGGTCGATCCGCGGAAGTTCGGTTGCAGCACCGCATATCCGCGGTTCGCAAGCATCTGGGCGTAGCCGTCAAAACCCCATGAATCGCGCGCCCACGGTCCGCCGTGCGGGAACACGATCAGCGGCAGACCCTTGGCTTCAAGTCCTTTCGGCAGAGTCAGATAAGCCGGAATCTCAAGGCCGTCTGACGATTTGTAACGGATCGGTTTCATTTCCGACATCGCCGAGCGGTCGACCTTTTCGCGAACCTGGTAGAGAGTCGTTAGATTTCCCGACTTCCGGTCATAGAGCCAGACCGTTCCGGGATCGACATCGCTGTAAGAAACAACGATCCATTTCTTTTCGTCAGCGGTTACTGACTGAATATTCACCTCTCGGTTCGGGCCGAGGTTCTTCTTGATCTTGTTGTATGCAGATTCAAATTCCGAATCCTTGAAATAAATGCGCGGCTTGTCGTCTTCATACGAAGTCGAGACCAGTTCGTTCGATACTTCGGAAAACGTCGCGCTGCCGAAATCGACGCGGGCCATCGGGTCCTGCTCGACCAACTCTTCCTTCATCGTTTCCGGGTCGAAAAGCACCAGTTGCGTAAGGTCGCGCTCGCCCTTGTCAGTCGTCATGTAAACGCGCTTGTTGTCCTTGTGGAAACGGACCGGCGAACAATATTCGCGCCAGTTGCATGAGTAGATCTTGGTCGACGTTCCGTCGGCGTTGAGACGCATCACTTCGGTATCGCCGTTTTCGGCGGAACGCGCCGCAAGCCGGATCTTGTCCGCATTGTCGAAAACGAATCCGGCGAGCCGATCCGTATTTGTCCGGATGAGTGTCTTTTTTCCGGTTGAGATCGAAATCTTGTAGAGATCATGCCACGCCGGGTCACGATCGTTGAGGCCGACATAGATCGCATCCGGTTCCGAACGCGGAACGCCCTGGATAAACGCCCGGACATTCTTTCCTTCGGTCAGGTTTCTGGCTGCGGGCTTCTCTTCGGCAGGATTGACGGCGTAAACATTGAAATTCTCGTCGCCATCGTTGTCTTTGACGAAGAGGATGAATTTGCCGTCGATGCTCCAAAAATAGCCGCCGACCGGACGTTTCGTTTCAAATGTGACGGGTCGGGCGGAAGAAAACGGCTGGTCGATGCCCTTCACGAATACGTTCCGGACGCCGCCGAGCGGTTTGATGAACGAAATGAATCGACCGTCGGGCGACAACTGGGATCCGGAAATTTCCGGATCGCCGAAAAACACTTCGCGATCGATGATCGCCGGCTGTTGGGCGACGGCCGCGCCGGCCGAAGCAAACAGCAATACTATGCAGAACAGGTGCTTTAACATCAAAAAATTCTCCTCAATGATTTCTTGCAGGAATGCGATGGTTCTTACGGGAAAATGAGACCGGAAGTTCACCGAAATTCACGTGATCCGGATCGGAACCGGCGTGAAACTCAGCAAAAATATGATCAGCGTGATGACCGCGATAAGCAGGCGTGACTGGTCAAGCGGCGTGTCATCAAGCGGCGTCGGATGCCGGAACCGAAGCAGGAACGAAAGCAGGGCGACAAACAGGATGCCGCTGGGACTGTTGTAAAAGTAAAGCCCGGCAGCGGTGACGATCATCATCGCGATGAGAGCCGCGCGGCTGATGAAGTAATGTGCCCGTTCTCCGAACACGGCGTAAACGGCGTGGCCGCCGTCAAGCTGGCTCGACGGGATCAGGTTGAGCGCGGTCACCAATAGTCCGATCCACGCCGCCGAATAAAACGGATTGGCGAGAATCGGAACCGTAAGATCGATGTCGAGTACATTGGCGAAAAAGTGGAATAACAATGGGTCGCCGAACACGAACGATCCTTCGGGCAGTTCGCGCGGGAATTCGGGGCCGACCTGTTCGAGCGTCGTAAACGCGAGGATCGCGACCGGGATCAGCGCGACGAATCCGGCGATCGGGCCGGCGACGCCGATGTCGAACGTCGCGCGCCGCGACGGCAACTGCGAAGTGATCTTGATGAACGCGCCGAAAGTGCCGGCTCCGATCATCGGCGGCGTCGGGATGAAATACGGCAGAGTCGCGTCGACGCCGTAGATCCGGCAGGCGATGTAATGCCCCATTTCGTGCGACATCAGAATGAAGGACAGCGACAACGTGAATTTCAGCCCGTAAGATCTGACAAACGGATCGTTGATCAGCAAATTGACCGTATCGCCGATCATACGGGCGTAATGCCACGGAAAATTGAGCAGGAACTGGGTCGTCGTCTCGTTCGGATCGACATGGCCGAAGAGCGGCAGGATCCCAAACGGCTGCAAAACTCCGCCGATCAGCATCGTGCAGAATGTGACGACAAAAAATATTGAATGTCTGACGTAGGCTCTTGCGTTCGGACGCATCGCACCGCGAGGCATTTGAAAATCTGAATACTCAAAATCCGGCATCGGTAAAAAGGCAAAAGAAAAATCGTAAACCGCAGATGAAATTCTAGCTATTGCGATTTACGACACACAAGCGAAAGCGTCTTAATTGTTTTTGTGCGCTATTTTGACTTCACGGCTTGCGCCTGCAGTTCCTTCCCCGGCTTGAACCGGATCGTCTTGCCGGACGGGATCGGAACTTCTTTTCCGGTCCGCGGATTTCGGCCGACACCGCGCTTGCGAGCCTTGACAACAAATACGCCAAATCCACGGAGTTCGATGCGCCGTCCTTCGGCCAACGCATCTTTCATGGCATTGAAGAGCGAGTCGACAACCTGTTCCGCTTTTTGTTTCGGGACGCCGGTTTTGTCGGCAACGCTATTGACAATGTCAAGTTTGATCATAATCGCCTCCAGTTCTCGCGGATATTGAGAGATGTGCTGCTTTGGTTTCCTCGATAATAAAGCCGGACCGGGTTTCTGTCAATGATTTTTTTCGATGATCGCGACCGCTAAATACATTTATTTGCGGTTTTTACGCCGAATCGGCAGCGCATGTTCGCAGATCAAACAAAGTTCCGGAAACGACGGTATTCGTCGATCACAAAAGGCGTCGCTTCGAGGTGAGGAAAATGGCCGATCCGATCGAGTTCAACGATGTCCGTTTCATGCGGAATGACTTCCCGGAACCGTTCGACAAGGTGCCGTCCCGACACCGGATCGGCGAGACCGTTGATGAATCTGAACGGAACGCCGATACGTCCGAGCGGCGCGACCCATCGTTCGCGGAAAGTCGCGCGTTCGGTCATGTACCTGATCAGAAGGTGCGCGATCCGTTTGCCGCCATTGTGCTTGAAGATTTCCATCATCTGATCGAGCTCGGCTTCCGATGGCCGCGATTCCGGACCGAAGACCGATGCAAGGCTCGATTTGAATCTCCGATCGGTGATCAGTCTGGCAAAAAAGCTGCCGAACCTGCTGATCAGGATCTTTTGCGCCAGGATCGGGCGGTGGGTTTCGGGAAAGAGCGCGCCGTTGAGAAAGCAGATCGATTCGATCTCGAACCCGAGCCGGCCTTCATCGCGGCGTGCCAGAAACTCCTGCGTGATTGTGTTGCCGTAGTCGTGGGCAAGAATATGCACACGCTTGACGCCCGATTCGGCGAGCGCGGCTTCAAGCACGTCGGCCTGACGAAACGTCGTATATTCAAAATTCGCAGGCTTTGACGAAAACCCGTAACCGATCATGTCGAATGCGATCGGACTAAGATCGCCGATTGCAGTCCACATCCGGGAGAAATCGAACGACGACGTCGGAAATCCGTGCAGACAAAGGGTCGCCGTCGTGTCTGATCCGTCGCGTCGTCTGAAGACGTGCAACCCGTCGATCTCGACAAAATCACCCGCGTTTTTCCATTCTTCGGGAGTTATCATCGTTCGATTATGATGCCTGTTGCCGATTCGTTCCAGATTCGAATCCGATTTTTGATCGCGGCGACGGGAGCAACGGTTTGGCTCAAGCGCATCCGGCAAATAGCCCGGGTGGACGCCGCTGACACTTCAAGTTGTGCTAAAATCGCAAAAACTCATCATTCGAGGGAAAACCAGATGTTACGAGGCAGAGAAAGTACGAACATTGAGGATCAGCGCGGGTCCGGACCGGGGCGCGGGATCGCGTTCGGCGGCGGCGGACTTGGGATCATCGTCGTCATCATCCTGGCGGTCGTGTGCGGTGTCGATCCGCGGCAGCTGATCGAGAATATGCCGCAGGACATGCAGGTCGAGCAGCCACAGGCGCAGCAACAGAATCCGCAGCAGGAAGACGATCAGCGCAAGTTCGCGGCATCTGTTCTCGGTAGCACCGAAGACGTCTGGCGGCGCGTGTTGCCGCAGCAGGCCGGCCGACAATACCGCGATCCGAAACTCGTACTGTTCTCAGGCCAGGTGTCATCGGCTTGCGGCTACGCGAGCGCCGCGATGGGGCCGTTTTATTGCCCGGGCGATCAGAAACTCTATCTCGATTTCGCGTTTTTCAACGAGTTGAAGCGCGAGTTCAAAGCGCCCGGCGATTTCGCACAGGCCTACGTCATCGCGCATGAGGTCGGGCATCACATTCAGAATCAGCTCGGGACGATGTCGAAAGTCGAAGCCGCCGGCGGCGGAAATCAACTGTCGGTCGCGCTCGAACTTCAGGCCGATTGCTACGCCGGTGTCTGGGCGTTTTATGCGAACAAACAAGGATTGGTCGAATCCGGAGATTATGAGGAAGCGATCCGCGCCGCCGCGGCCGTCGGTGACGATGCGATCCAGAAGCGCGTTCAGGGTTACGCGGTTCCCGAATCATTCACCCACGGTTCGTCGCGCCAGCGCATCGACTGGTTCGCGAAAGGACTTCAGTCAGGCGATATGCGCCAGTGCAACACGTTTCGATAAAACCTTATTTAGCCGACGGCTGGAACGGTAGGCCGTAAAGTTCCTGAAAAACCCATCCGAGGAATCTGACCTCGGCCGTGCACAACGCTTCGAGCCATGAACACGTCAGATAAAGCCGCCGATCATTCGCCGTCGGGATCTTTCCGGCCTCGGCGACGTGCGAACGGCTCGGGTCGAGTTTGAAGTCGCGGGCCATGTCTTCGGCCGTCTGCTTTACTTCTCCGAGCGTCTGCAAAACCTCCGTGATCCACCCCTGCAGTTTTGCCTCGGTATCATTTTCGCCGATCGCCTGGAAGACGCCGATCGCGAACCGCGCCTCAGCCGAGTCAAAGTGATATCGTTTCGCGTCGTTCGCTTCATCATCCGACTGTTTCCACTGAAACAACTCCTCAACATGAGGATGCCGGACAAGTCCGACGCGCTGATCGTTTGCCAGAAACCATTCCAGCAGGTCAGCCAGTGAATTGACGTCAGTTTCGCCGGTCGGCATGCGCCGCAATCCCGGCGGTTTGATTTCAGTTGCCATTATCGTTTTTTTCCAGTTTTGAATTCAGCGCAGGGTCCAACGTCCGTCGAGCGCGGCTTCGACGCGGCCGACGACATCGCCCCGCCGATTGGTGATCGGGATCGGCGCAAGTTCCGGCAGATCGCCGTCCGCCAGCAGGCCGAGACGCTTGAGCACTGCGACCGAGATCACCGCGCGCGCCCGCTTGTCGTCGCCGTCATCGATCTTCATTGCGATCCCGAGTCCGCGCGGCCAGCGTTCGGATGGAAGAACGCCGCAGATCCAGACGCCTTCGGCGCCGATCTTCGAAACGAATCTCCCGTTTCCGGCTTCCATCAGCATCGTGTCGAGCCTTCCGGTTCCGCCGACCAACTGCGGATACGTGATCATCGCGTTGACGATCCGGCCGCATGCGGCTTGGAGCTCCGGACTGAAGTCTTCGGGCGGCGCGATCAGTTTTCGTGTCGCGGTCGCCATCGCACCGACGCTGAGCGCAAAATTCGGTGCCGCGCAGCCGTCGACGGCGACCGGAATTTCGGCGATCGGCGTTTCGGTGAAAAGCGAGATCATCTTCAGGATCTCCGTCTGAATCGGATGATCAAACGCGTCGTACGACTTCGGATCGGCGCCGATCAGCTTTGCATACGCAAGCATCGCCGAATGCTTTCCCGAGCAGTTGTTGTGAAGCTGCGTCGGACGCTCGCCACGGCCCGTCATTTCGGCCGCGCGCGATTCGCTGAACGGCATGTGCGAACCGCATCGGAGATCGCTTTCGTCGAATCCGGCCTTGGCGAGCATCGCTGCAGCCAGCCCGACATGCATTTCCTCGCCTGAATGCGACGCGCACCCGAGCGCGATCTCGCGTTCGTCGTAGCCGAATTGTTCGGCCCCGCCCGCAAGCAGAAACGGCATCAGCTGAAACGGCTTAGCCGACGACCGGATAAAGGCGACGGTTTCCGGATCACCGAATGACTCAATCTTCCGGCCGTCGCCGTCGACGATCAGGAGATGCCCGCAATGGACGGACTCAACGGTTTCACCGCGGATTGCTTTGGCAAGAATTATTGACATCTTTTCGCTCCGGTTGTGCCGCTCAAGCTCGTGATCCGGACGCGGCGAGCATTTCACGCGCATGTTGCCGCGCAGTTTCGGTGATCGTTTCGCCGGCGAGCATTCGCGCCAGTTCCTCGATCTTCTGCGCCTCATCAAGACGGAGTACGCCGACGGTCGTCGAGTCACGGCTGATCGCCTTGCTGACGACGAAATGCTGATCCGCCAACGACGCGACCTGAGGCTGATGCGTGACGCAGAGCACCTGCTGCGTCCGGGCCAATTCCTTCAGCTTGACTCCGACAGCTTCGGCGACACGTCCGCCGATGCCGGTATCGATCTCGTCAAATACCATTGTTTTCGACGGACCCGACGGCTTCGCGGTCGTGTTGAGAATCAGCATCAGGCGCGACAATTCGCCGCCTGATGCGACCCTTCCGATCGGTTTGACGCTTTCACCGGGATTTGCCGAAAAATAGAACTCGACCCGGTCGTAACCGCCCGGCGCATACGATGCCGGATCATCAGATCGACCGTCGATCCGGATTTCGAAACGCGCTTTTTCAAGTGAAACTGCTTTCAGGTTCGTTTCGATCTCTTTTGCGAGCCGTGCCGCATGTTTTTCTCGGGCCTCGTGAAGCCGGTTGGCTGATCGGAGATACTCGCTCTTCGCCGCATCCAGTTCGCGCTTTAGTTCGGTTTCGCGCAATTCGGCGGTTTCGATATTTCGGAGCCGTTCGGTTGATTCGTCAAAATGCGCGATCGCCGACGCGACCGATCCGCCGTATTTTCGCTTGAGCCGCGCGATCTCGGCGAGCCGGTCTTCGATTTCGGCCAGGCGTTCGGGCGAGTATTCAAGCGATCCGCGAAAATCGCGCAGTACGAACGAAAGATCCTCGACAACCGCGCGCGCCGTTGCGAGGCTTTCAATGTAATCGGCGAATCTCGAATCAAACTGCGCCAGTTCTTCGACGCGGCGCGCGGCTTTGTCGAGCGTCGCAAGCGTCGCGTCCTCGCTATCGTAAAGCAAAAGATACGCGTCCTCGGACAATCCCGAGAGTTTTTCGACGTTGCTCAGACGCCGCTTTTCTTCTTCAAGAGCGTCGTCTTCGCCGGCCGCGAGCTTTGCGCGGCCGATCTCGTCAACCTGAAACCGAAGAATATCGAGAAGCTGAAGTTTCTGCGCCTCGTCGGCACGAAGCGCGGCAAGTTCGTTCTCGATTTCCCTGAATTTCCGGTGCGCGGTCGCAGCACCGGCAAGCAATTCTCCGTTGTTGCTGAATTCGTCAAGCATCGCGAGATGCGTCGCCGGATCAAGCAGCGACGACTGATCACCCTGTCCGTGAATATCAACAAGATGCGTCCCGATGCGGCGGAGAAACTGCTGCGTCACCAATTGATCGTTGATAAAGATCCGGTTTTTTCCGGTCTGCGACAGCTCACGGCGAACGATCAGTTCGGTCTCGAAATCGATGCCGATTTCTTCAAATGCCGTGATCAGCGCTTCATCGTTGGTGACGTTGAAAACGCCCTCGATCCGTCCACCCGATTCGCCTTCTTTGATCAGGTCCGACGAGACACGGTCGCCGGTCAGTGCGCCGAGACTGTCGACAATGATCGATTTGCCTGAACCGGTCTCGCCGGTGAGCAGATTGAGACCCGCCGCGAACTCGATCTCAAGTTCTCCGATCAGCGCGATGTTCCTGATTTTGAGCAATGAAAGCATTGTTCGACTTGGGGTTGCGGACGTGCGGTCTTCGCGGCCGAAGGTCTCAGATCGTTCGAAATCCCGGGTGAAGAAATTATCGTGTTTTATAGTTTCATTTGCAAAATCTACTTTTTCAACGGCACTATGCCCTCGCCTTTTTCCCACTTGCCGGCGGAAAAAACGGCGTCGGGCGGAAATGATGTTTCAAGATTGGCGGAGTTCCAGTCAACGGTTCTCGACTTTTTGTAGAAAAGAATATCGCCAGGCGCGCCGACGCGGATCCGGCCGCTTCGTGCGACGATGTGGAAACCCGACGCGTCGAATTCTTCAAGTCCTGAAATGCCGATAAGTCCGCCGATATTCGCGATCGTCGTCGGCGCCGTTTGATTCTCGCGCCGGCGCGAGCGGTTGACCGAAACGTCCGTCGGGAACGGCCGCATCTCGGGCGGATTGAGAATCGTCGCGCCTCGGAAGATCCACCATTGCAGTCGTCCCGGCGTATTGAGCGGGAGCATATCGTAATTTACCGGACTCAGCGTGCGTTCGGTGCCGTCGGCGATCGACTGCAGCGCGGCCATGAACGCGATGAAATTCATCTTGACGAGGAACATCTCGTCCTTGCCGTAATAGCCGCCGGTCTCGATCAGGATCACCGGCGTTCCCCAGGCCGAGAAATTGTCGCCGAACGCGAGACCGTTGAACGTTTCGTCATAGCGTCCGATACGGCCGCGGATGAACTGATTGAGCGCGATGATCATTGCGGCGCAGATCCGTTTGTTGCGCTCGTGACCGGCGTTGGTGATCCCGCTCGGGTTGCCGAGAACGGCCAGCAGTGACATCGCCGCCTGCCGCGGAATCGGACCGGCTGAAGTCAACGGCTGCTGATTGTGGAGGTTGAAACCGATATGCGGCGTCCAGTCGTCGCGGAGTTTTTTGAGCAACCGCGCTTCGGGCGTCCGCAAATTCGTCGCGTCACGGTTGATGTCGATACCCTGCAGATTGAATCGCTGATACAGCTCGGAACCGTCAGGATTCAGCATCGGAACGGCGCGGATCGTAAACGACTCAGAAAATTTCCTGACCCATTTCTGATCACCGTTTTGCTGGAGATATGCGAACATGTCGAACAGCGCGCTGGTCGCCGTCGGTTCGTCGCCGTGCATCTGCGACCACATAAAGATCCGCAGCGGTCCGGTGCCCCATTCCATCTGATAGATCTCACGGTCTCCGAAGCTTCGTCCGACTTCCTCGACCTTGATCCCGAGCGACTTCATTTTCGCGAGATATTCAAGCACGTCTTTGTGTCGGACATTTGACGGCTGAATCGAAGAAATGTGGGATTTTTCCCAAAATTCGGCGAAATCCGAAGGTGATTGGGCGATTGAATCAGGTGTTGATAGAAGCATCAGAATGATCGCAAACAGGGCGACAAACTTTGTCATTGCTGTAATTTAAATGCTTTGGCTGATTCTATCAACAGGCTCGCCCGAATTTTGAATTGCATCGACGGGGAAATGACGGTGCGGAGTACATGGCGAACGGTGGCGGTCGCGCGAGAACGTCACCGCCATCAAATTGTGTAGCAAATTTATTGAATACCGGCCATTTTCTCGGTATCGAACGTGTATGCGACCTGATCATTCGTCAAAACAAACAACCGCCGACCATCGAGCGAGAAATTGATCGCGGACGTTCCATGCCTGAATTCAAGCCGGCCGATTTCGCGGCCGCTCGCGATCTCCAGGACCGACAGGCGACCGTCGACATTTTCGAGTGCGATAAGTCCCTTTTTGTCGTTGATCGCGCTGTATGTCCCGAAAAAGCGACGGATAAGAGAACCGCTCGAGATCGAAAAGACAAGCTGACGCGACTGCGTATCATCCACGACCAAAAGATCTCCTGCGACCGTAATGTTCTGAACCGAGAAAGAACCCTCACCGGTTTCGAGCAAAAAATATCCCTTTACGCTTCCTGTCGTCGGATCGACAATCTGGATCAGAAAGTCGTCTGCGACATCTTCCATCATCTGGACTTTCTGATCGAGCTGCGGGTTCTGGCTGAGAATCTCATTTGCGGCTTTCGATTTCAGACGCCACACCAGCGCCATCGCGTTTTGATTCGGATTGATGTAATACCACGGAGTTTCCTCCTTGAATTCGCGTGTCCAAAGAGTCGCACCGGTGAGTGCGTCGCGAACCTCAGTCACCGTTTTGCGGTAGCCGACGCGCCTATCGGCTGCTTCCTCCACATAGAGTTTGTCGCGATCCTTGTCGTCTTTCTCTTTTTCGTCTTTCAAGGGACCGCGAATTACGATGAATCGACCATGTTGTCGGGCATTTCCGGCGGCAAATACATTTCCGCCGTTAACGGTGCCGCTCGGCACATCGATTGTCGCAATCGAGCGCGGCGTTTCACCCGCGGCCGGAAAATCGGCATATATCTTGCCGTCGTCGGCGATAAAGTTTCCCCTGAACGAACGAAGATGAAATCGGCGGTCACCGGTTTTTAGATCCCAGACGGCGCCGCGCGATTTGTCAGACGCGACCAGCAATTCGCCGTTGTCTGAGAACGACACGGTCCGCAAACGACCGAATTCGCTTCTCGGCAATTCAACCGTCGCGATCGGATCTTTCTGCCCGATCGTATAAATCGCCAATTCGCCGTTCTTCCTCTCAGCAACAACTGAGCTTCCGAAGACATCAAGCGCGGACTTCTTGCCGGCGAATACATACTTTTTCAGTTTCAGATCGAAGACGCCGACGGCCGCTCCGACAACCGGGCGGACGACCAGGTAATCACCGGCTCCGGACTTTGTGAATAGTGCGCCGCCAAGATCGAATTGTTCCAACCGTTCACCGCCGGGGAACGAGAAAATTCCGCCATCCTTGATGTCGGCGCTCGTCCGTCCGACGATCTTGTCCGGCGTCAGGAATCCGAAATTGGACTTGATCAGATCCTTGATATTTGCTCCGACGTTGACCTCTTTCCCTTCGGCGACGTTGACGACGATCGACTCTTCGTTGGTTGCGATGTACGCGCGTGAGAATTGACGGCCCGCCAGCAGGTATTTTCCGTCGGGCGAAAATTTCATCCCAAGCAGAACCAATTCACTGTCGTCCGTGTATTCGCGGGCCAGAATCCACGTCCAATACTCGCTGTAGCGTGGCAGATAAAACTTCTTTTTCCGAAACAGCTCACTGCCGGACTTGATGTCATAGATTATCAAATCGCCGTTGTAATGGTACGCGGCGACGACGTTTCCGGTGGGCGAAACGCGGGTTTGCCAGTAACCGTCGGGAATCGATATTTCGTGCTCCGCGACCAGCCTTCGTTTATCGATATTCCATCGCTGAAGGTACAGATTCTGGGTGATGGTGATGATCTCGGCCGAATCCGGCGAGAATTCCGCCGGGCGCGCGTCATTTGCAGGGATCGTGAAAAGCACCCTCAGCGGATCGCGTTTGAGAACTGTTATCGTCGATGAGTCCTGGGAAACGAGAAATTCGCCATTAGGGCTGAACTTCAGATATTCGACATCGCTTCGAAGCGGGACAAGCTCTTTGCGACTGACGAGTCCGGGAACCAATTCTACTTTTGGTCTATTGTCATATGCAGTTACGACTGATCGCCAATCTTCAAACTCTTTTGTAGCTCCGACCGGCTTCCGGTCTCGGCATGAGTCCGGCAGCGCCTTGAACTGGCTTAACATCAGCTTCAGCCGCGTATCGGCAGGCAGGCTCGCCGAGAAGAAATCCGCGAATCCGCTCCGGGTTTTGGCCCGCGTCAGCCGGGTCCAAAACTGAGGGAATTGATTGCCGTCGTATCCGGCGGCGACCAATGCGTACATTCCGAGCTCATCGGCCTCAATCTGCTGTTTGTCCTGATGGTTGCTGCTTCGCTTAACGGTCTTCGTATTTCGCCGGTCGAGGAGCTGATTGTACTTTTCGAGCACGTCGTTTCGATCGCCGAATTTCGAAACGTTCAGCACTTCTCTAAAAAGTCTACTGAAGTCGATCGCGCCGTGCCGAACCGTCGCATGCCCCAATTCATGCGCGACGACGCCCGCCAATTCGTCTTCAGTCTTGACGAAATTGATCATCTTTCGCGTCACCATGATGATGCCGCCGGGGAACGCAAACGCATTTGTTGAAGGGTAGTCCGAGACCATGAATCGAAACTTGATACCCGTGTTCGGCAGGTGGCGGCTGATTCGATCGCCGAGCTGACTAAGGTATGCGTTCACTTCCGGATCCTCGAGCGCGCCATAGGTGTTGCGGACTTTTTCAAGAATTGCTTCGCCGAGATACATTTCCTGCTCGGGCGTCAACAATATTTCCTGATTGGTATTGAACTGAATCGCCGGCGGTGAGCAGGATTGAGAGTCGGCAACTTTGGGGAATATGAAAAGCGCAATCAGGGCTGCAAACATCAACTTCATGGTTCTGCCTCCAACGTAGATCTGATTCTGGTCTTTCAGGCCGTATTTTCCACTATCATAGCGCGAAAAGGGATTCGGGTGCCAACAAAAATCCGGTGACAGCCCGGTATTCCGGCTTCCATGTTAAAAGACGGCAAACCGCGGTCTGCCGTTCATTCAGGAATTCGTGGATCTGGTTACGACCGCACAGCAAGGTGATTCTGTTTTGGTTCGTAAAATTTACGAAGAATACAAGCCATCAGCGACTGCTTTCAGGTCGCGGCCGGGAATGAACTGATCCGAGATGGTCAGAATCGAATAGAGATTTCTCTTGAGGTCTTCGGTTGACAGATCGCCGTCCCGGAGGGCAGTTTGCAGCAAATGGATAGCCATATCAGCCAAAAGAATCCTTTGCTTGTCCGTCCATCCCGCGTCGCCGATTTTTGCTTGGTCCCGTTGATAAGATTCTTCGGTCAGGCGATGGGCTTTTCGGCTTTGGGAGAGTATTTCGTCTTTTGTTATTTGATCCATAGATTTCCACGCTTAAGTAGACTTTTACTTGGACTATACACCGCAGAGTCTCAGTTTCGCACTTGCCCGCCGATATGCATCACAAACGGACGAATGGACACTCGTCAATGCATCAACAAGCATGAAAGCAGGCGCGGATCGACAACTGATCGATTTGACATTGCAGGATTACGGATGAATCGGAGAAAAAGAAGTGGTGGCGGGGGGGAGACTTGAACTCCCGACCTCGGGGTTATGAATCCCGCGCTCTAACCAGCTGAGCTACCCAGCCACGAAGTATTGATTATAGTTTGCGGAACGAAAAAATCAAGCGCGATTTTCGGACTCGGAACATCAGGTCCCGTTTCACGGATCCGGTTTTTGTCGGCCGATCCCGGCGGATCATGATCAACTGGAGCAACCATTGCCTTTGATTCTATAATCGTAAAACCATGAAGATCCTGAAATTGGCCATCATCGCGCTGTTGGTTCTGCCGTTTGCGGTGCGGGCGCAGCCGACCCGCGTGCTGACGATCGTTTCCGAACCCGACGCATATGTTTGGATCGACGACGTCGCCTATGGCAAGACGGGCAAAGACGGAAAAATACGGTTCCGGACGTTTGCCGTCGGGACGCACAAACTTCGCGTCCGCGCGGTCGGATTCAAGGAAGTGACCCGAAATCTTCTGCCGTCGCAAAAGGGCGAGATTCGGGTTGAGTTGATGAAGACGACCGATGAGGCCGAACTTGCTTTTCAGAAGGCCGAAATTGAAACCGACAAGGAAAGGTCGGTCGATCTTTACAAAACGGCGATCAGATTGCGACCGGCGTTTCCCGAGGCCTACATTGGTCTGGCGCGCCAGCAGGCGAACCTCGGCGATTCTGAAGAGGCGCTGAAATCGGTTCGGGCGGCGCGTCGGCTGCGTCCGGGCTACGCGCTGGCGTCAGCGGTCGAGGGCCGGATTCTAAAAGATGCCAGTGAGTTCGAAAAAGCGATCGCGGCGTTCAAACGCTCGATCACCGAAGGCCGCGGGATCCAGCCGGAGGCGCATACCGGGCTCGGGCTGCTTTACAAGGATCGGGCCGAGTCGGCCGCGGCCGAGGGCGATACGGACGCCGAAGTCGCAAACTATCTGCTCGCCGCCGGCGAATTGCGGAAAGCCGCACAACAGCTTTCCGGCGCCCCCGACGCGATCGTGATCTATCAGATGCTCGGCGACTGCTACGAACGCGCCGACAAGTGGTCCGACGCGATCAAGGTTTACGAAGAGTTTTTGGCGATTTTCCCCGACGCAAATGAAGCCGAAATGTTCCGGTCATTCATCGTCCAGGCGAGGAAGAGGATCGAATAGGAATCAAAATTCAAGGTTCAAGGCTTCAGATTCCAGATTCCAGGTATTCCAGGTATTCCAGATATTTCAAATTCCAGGTTCCAGAATTCCGGTGTCCAGAAATCCAGGTTCGGAATCCTGAAATCTGGAACAATTGGAATCTGGAATCCTGTGGAATCCTGAAATCTGGAATCCGGCTGGCGGCTTGCCGCCCGGATGTGCGGAAAAGCTTGCTTTTCCGAAAATGCCTCAAAACGTCGATCAGCGGCTGTGCCGCTGTTTCAATTTCTTGTTGTCGACCGTCAAGGGCTCGTCGGGACGCGGTTTCCCGTTCCAGATTCGCGCGCTTGAGTAGAGATAGTCGTTTGGGTGATCCGCCAAGCCCGCTCTGACCGGATTCTGGTGTATATAATTCGCCTTTTGCATCATTGTCTTTTCATTGTTGATTGAAAAGCCGTTCGGGTGATGATCAAAAAGCGAGTAAGAATGCTCACGCGGTTTGCGAGAGGGGATTCGAAGTTTCTCGAGCGATCGCTGATGATTTTTTTCTTTCAGGTGATCGATTACCCGCCGTGCCGTGATCCCATTCATAAACCGATTCGTTTCGGATACCGTCTTCTCGCCGCCAGTGATCAGATGCATATGATCAGGCATGATCACATAAGCGAAGATTGGTATCCCTGATGACCGGCGAGCCTCATCCAACGCCTTCGCCGCGACAGACTTGAGTTCGTCAGTCCTGAAGACCGGAAGTCGATTGCGGGTCACTGAAGTCAAATAGTGAAGCGGATGATCTATCGAAATTTTCATATTCTGTGAGTCTCCTGAGATATGGCGGCGCAGCCGCCGATCGTTGTGGTGAAGAATCACCGGAAAAGCAAGCTTTTCCGCACATCCGGGCGGCAAGCCGCCAGCCGCGAACCAGATTCCATTTATTCCAATTATTCCAAATTCCAGATATTCCAGAATTCAGATTCCAGATTTCAGATTTCAGAATTCAGGGTTCGGAATTCAGTCAGTTCACCCGAAGAGGAAACTCCAAAATCTAAAATCGAAAATCCAAAATCTAAAATCCAAAATCGGCTCAGCTCAACATCGATTCAATCACCGCGTAGCTGGTTTCGATCGCTTCCGGCAGTTTGGCTGAATCCGTGCCGCCGCCTTCGGCCATGTCGGGTTTGCCTCCGCCGCGGCCGCCGACGATCGGCGCAACTTGCTGGACGATTCCGCCCGCCTTGACGCGGTCGGTGAGGTCGTCCGAGACGCGGACGATGAACGACACCTTGCCGTCTTCGGCGCGGGCGAGGATCACGACGCCGGACTTCAGCTTCGCCATCAGCGTGTCAGAAAGATGGCGCATTCCGCCCTTGTCGAGCCCTTCGACGATTTTTGCGATCACCTTGACGCCGTTGATGTCGCGCGGTTCATCACCGCCTGAATCGCCGCCGGCCGCGCCGGTCGCGATCTTCATCTTCAGATCGTCGATTTCTTTGCGCGATCGTTTGAGCTCTTCCTGAAGCTTTTCGATCGCCGTCGGCAATTGATCGCGCTGCGTCCGAAGCGCCTGCAACGACCGGTCGATGAGCCGTTCGTCCTCTCTAAATCGGGCAAACGCTTCAAAGCCGGTGACGGCGCGGATACGCCGGACGCCGGATGCGATCGCTTCATCGGCCGTGATCTTGAACGATCCGATATCGCCCGTCGCGCGGACATGCGTTCCGCCGCAGAGTTCACGTGAAAACTCGCCGCCGCCGACCGACAAAACGCGCACCGCCGAACCGTACTTCTCTCCGAAAAGCGCGACGGCGCCGGTTCGCATCGCGTCTTCGATCGCCATCAGATCCGTATTTACCGGTTCATTGCTCAGAATATGCCGGTTGACAAGATCCTCGATCTCCTGCATCTCGGCGTCGGTGATCGGCTGGTAATGCGTAAAGTCAAACCTCAAAACGTTCGGCGCGACCACGGAACCGGCCTGTTTGACGTGCGTTCCGAGAACTTCGCGGAGTGCCGCGTGGACAAGATGCGTCGCTGTGTGGTTGCGCCGCGTCGCGTCGCGTTTTTCAACATTGATCGCGGCGCGGACAACGTCGCCGACCTTGACCGATCCTTTTTCAACCTTCGATTTGTGAAGCACGATTCCGGCGATCGGAGCGAAGGTGTCGAAAACGTGAGCCGTAAGCGGTGAGCGGTGAGCAGTTGCGTCCTGACTGCTTACTGCAGACTGCTCACTGATAATGCCCGTGTCGCCGACCTGACCGCCCGATTCCGCGTAGAACGGCGTTTTGTCGAGGATGATCAATCCCTCTTCGCCCTCGTTCAAAGCATCGACGCGCTGATCGTTCATGACGATCGCGATCACTGTCGCGTCATCGGTTTCGGTCGATTCGTAGCCGATGAACGCCGAGGCGATTCCGGATTCTTCAAGCGTCGCGTAGATCGGATTGATTTTGTCCGATTGTCTGGTCTTGCCGATGTCCGAGGTTCGTTGCAGTTCTTCGATCGCGGCATCAAACCTGTCTTCGAATTCGCTTTCTTCAAACACCATCCCGCGCTCTTCGAGCGATACGCGGATCAGATCACGCGGCGTTCCGAAGGTGTCATAGAGTTTCGCAAATTCGACAAACTCAGGCTGCGCGTCCGAGGTGAAAAGTTCGGCGAGTTTCTTAAGACCGACCGTCAGCGTCGCGCCGAAGCGCTCTTCTTCAAGCCGGACCATCTTGCCGATGAAATCGCGCTGCGCGACCAGTTCCGGATATGCGTCGCCCATCAATTCGACGACAAAGTCGCAGACTTTGTTGAAGAAAAGCCCTTCGAACCCGAGATGTTCACGGCCATGATAGATCGCCCGACGCATGGTCTTCCGAAGGACATAATTCCGGCCCTCGTTGCCGGGCAAAATTCCGTCGGCGATCGCGAAGGCGGTCGTCCGCGCGTGATCGGCGACGACCCGGAGCGCGAATCCGCTGACCGAATCGTACGCATAAGTGACGCCGGCAAGATTCGCCCCGAAATCGATCACCGGTTTCAGAAGATCGGTGTCGTAATTTGTCGGAACGCCCTGTATCACGGCCGAGAGCCGTTCAAGTCCGGCACCGGTGTCGACCGACGGGGCCGGAAGCGGTTTGAGTTCGAACACGCCGGGCGAGACCTCGTTGCGCTCAAACTGCATGAAGACCAGATTCCAGATCTCCATCGTCGTGTCGCCTTCGCCGTTCACCCATTTCGGATGGTTCTTTTCCGGATCGTCCGGAGCGTCGCCCATGTAGTAATGGATTTCCGAACACGGACCGCACGGGCCGGTGTCGCCCATCTGCCAGAAGTTGTCCTTGCGGCCGAAACCGAGAATGCGGTCGGGCGCGGCGCCGACCTGTTCCCAAAGCGCGCGGGCTTCATCATCAGCCGGAACCTCGGCGTCTCCCTCGAAGACCGAAAACCAAAGCCTTCGCGGGTCGAGTTTGAGTTCGTTGACGAGAAAATCCCACGCAAAACGGATCGCGTCCTGCTTGAAATAGTCGCCGAACGAAAAGTTTCCGAGCATTTCGAAGAACGTATGATGCCGGGCCGTCTTTCCGACTTCGTCAAGATCGTTGTGTTTGCCGCCCGCGCGAATGCATTTCTGCGATGTTGCGGCCCGCGTGTAATCGCGCTTTTCAACTCCGGTGAATACGTCCTTGAACTGATTCATGCCGGCGTTCGTGAAAAGAAGCGTCGGATCGTTTGCCGGCAACAGCGGCGATGAATGAACGATCCGGTGTCCGTTCCGCTCAAAATACTCAAGGAATTTCTTTCTGACTTCAGTGCCTTTCATAGGATTTCCGTTAAAGAAAAATCCTAGCACAAACGGGGTGAGATTTCGGATTTTGGATTTTGGATTTTGGAATCTGGAATCAAGAATCAAGATTCAAGAGTCAATCAAGATTCAAGAATCAAGATTCAAGAATCAAGAGTCAATCAAGAATCAAGCGTCAAGATTCAAGATAGAAAACGTCTTGAATCTTGACTCTTGAATCCTTGAATCTTGATTCTTGATTCTTGAATCTTGACTCTTAAATCCTTGAATTTTGATTCTTGACTCCTTGAATCTTGACTCTCGATTCTCGAATTTTGACCATTGACGCCCGAAGTCGTTTACGGCGCGATTCGTTCGATCAACGAAATGTACGCCGGTGAATTTATGAGCGCCAGCCTGATCGGGATCGAGATCAGCAGAACGCCGACGCCGATCGCGAATACGCGGTTCATCTTGCCGTGTTTGACGGTATGCCAGATCAAAGCTCCGACCGCGAACGCTGCCGGAACTCCCATCGCGATCGGCAATGTCAACTCCGGCGGAATCATCGGAAACCTGAACAGTGCGGCCGGAGCGAAATTGATCGCCGTCAGCAGCATCAGGCTTTTGTGTTCTGCCGGCCGCTTGCGAAAATAGATCGCCGCGGCGAAAAACACGACGAAAAGCAACATATCCCAACCGGGAAGAATCGTGAAGCCGAACGGATTGAATCCCGGTGGCGCCACTTTGCGAACAAGGTGCGAATCGTAAGCAGTCGCAAAACCGACGATTACGACCAGCGCCGCCAGCCCGATTCCGGCAAAGCCCATCGAAATATGGAGTTTCAGGTTCTTCGTGCGGACCAACGCGACCTGCGCGACAAAATACAGAACCCAGGCTGACATCACGATCCCGTGGAAATGGACCAGCGAGTTCGCGATCGGCCGAGATTCGGGGAAAAAATTGACAAAATAATATGATTTGAAATATCCGATCAGTACCGCCAGCGGAAATACGATTGCCGCGATCAGGAAAAGCGACCGATCGGACGGACGATGAATGCGAATTGAATTGACTGCCATGATGACTTCCTCCGCGAACTAACGCGCAGAAGTCCGGCAATCGGTATCAGGTGATTTCTTCTTCAACGACGGACACGCCTTCGGAGCCGTCGCCCGAGGTCCATCGCCACCGTTCGTTGAGCCGGATGCGGCCGTCGGGAAGGAGTTCGGGTGTGGAAACGCAGGTTCCGGTCATAAGTTCGCCGGCGGTGTTGAGGTGTTGGTAACGCATGTCGAGCTCGCCTCGCTCTCCGACTTTCGCGATCAGCGATCCGAAAACGATCGATCCGCCGGAGTATTCGGCCCGGACAAGGTTGCCCGACTGCCGGTAATTGAAACGTGTTTCGCCGGACACCTCGCCGTTCGACGTATTTTCAATTGATCGAAAAACTTTTCCGTCGTAGTTGATCACGCGTCCTCCTCAAAGTTCTTGGCTGTGACCTCGCGCATCTTTGAGCTCACAAGATCGTAAGAAAAGCCTTGCCGCAAAAGATAATCGTAAAACTTCTTCGCGTCGTCACGATTTTCGGGCCGTCCTTTGAGCCGGAGCCGTTTGGCGATCGCCCGATCGATGATCTCATCTTCCGGAGTTTCTTCAAGAATCTGCTCGATCGCGCTGTCAACCGTGTCGCGATCGAGCTTTTTCTGGTTGAGCTTCATCCGGAGCGCCATTTTTCCGATCGGCTTTTCACGCAATTGGGCGGCCGCGAACGACCGCGCGAACTGCGCGTCGTCAAGATAGCCGTAATATTTGAGTTTTTCGATCGTTTCTTCGACGATCGTCGCGTCCGTCCAGCTCTTTTCGAGCAATCGAGTCCGGAGTTCCGTGATCGAGCGCGGCTTGTATGTGAGCAAATTCACGGCGCGATCAAATGTCCGCCGGCGCGCCTTTTCAGGGTCGCCGACGTTGCGCTCGTCATCCGGAATCTGTCGCGGTCGTCGCATTATTTTCTAGAATCTAACCCGCCTGCTTCCAAATCCAAAATCGAGAACCTAAAATCCAGATGTGGACGGAATTCTGATCATCGACAAACCCGCCGGCATCACGTCGCACGATGTCGTCGCCCGTTGCCGACGCATTCTCGGGACAAAGAAGATCGGGCATACGGGGACGCTCGATCCGTTTGCGACGGGCTTGATCGTGATC
>JBGASE010000016.1:0-44628 GCA_044229875.1 Pyrinomonadaceae bacterium
AAGAGCAACATGGCCGGACTGATCTTTTCGCTCGTCGGCCAGCATTACTATCTGACGCTCAGGCATTCGGTCAAAAAACAGAATCTTGAACCGCAGATCCGGCAGTATGCCGAAAAGAATCTCCGCGAATGGGGCGAAAAGCAAAACGCGAACTCGTTCCGGGCGAAACTTTTCAAACCGTTCCGTCCGTACATCGAACGCTGGGCGAAATGGCTCAACAAAAAGGCGCTGGCGGCACAGAAGAAGTAGCGGAAAACGGACAGCGGAAAACGAGAACGGACAGCGGACAACGGACAATGGATGATCGCGACCGGAATTTTCTGCAGATCGCAGATTGTGGGGTTTGTAGATGAAATCGCCGATTTTTCACCTTGAAGATTCGGAGAATGAAAATCGCAAATCGCAAATTGAAAATCGCAAATGAACTACTGGCTTGTAAAACAGGAACCCGAAGCGTATTCGTTCGACGATCTTCTGAAGGACGGAAAGACGGATTGGACGGGCGTGCGGAATTATCAGGCCCGGAACAATTTGCGGGCGATGCGGCGCGGCGACCGGGTGCTGTTTTATCATTCAATCTCCGACAAACAGGTCGTCGGGATCACCGAGGTGACGCGTGAGGAATATCCCGATCCGACGAACATCGACTGGATCTGCGTCGAACTGACGCCGGTCGCCAAATTTGCGAATCCCGTCGGTCTTTCTGCCATCAAGCTTGAAAAGAAACTTCAGAACATCGCGCTCATCAAACAGTCAAGGCTGTCGGTGATGCCGCTGACAAAAGTCGAGTACGAACTGATCGTCGGAATGGGATCCTGAAACTGACGTCTGACGCGGCCTCGATAAAACCAGAATCACTATGCTTAAAGACGCAGTTGACCATTACCACCGGCTTCTCGAGGACCACGAACTCGCGGAATCATCCCGCAAAGCGCTTGACGACGGACTCGAAGCCGCGCGTCTGATCTTCGGCGGCCGGCGTTTGTCGCCCTATTTGCGGCCGCATTTTGTCACTCATTCTGACTGGACCCGCGTCAAGGGCATCTGCGAAACAGTTTGGTCTGCGCTTCAGAAGGTCAAGGACGCTGCGGTCGGAAACGACGCACTGCTCGACGAATTGGGCGTGACCGAGATCGAAAAGGAACTTGTCGCGATCGATCCCGGCTACCGGCAGGTTTCGCCGACCGCGCGGCTGGACTCTTTCCTGACCGAGAATTCCTATTCGTACGTTGAACTCAATGGTGAAAGTCCGGCGGGCATCGCGTATGCCGATTCGGCCGCGGAGATATTCCTTGATCTTCCGATCATGAAGAAGTTCGCCGAGCGTTACGAGGTCGAACGTCTCGAAGGAAGTTCGAAGCTTCTTGACGTGCTGCTCAAAGCGCATGAGGAATTCATCGGCGAAACGCCTGAGCAATCGCCGGTGATCGCGATCGTCGATCTGAAAGGTTTGCCGACGCAGAAGGAGTTTGAGCTTTTCCGCGATTATTTCGAACAGCACGGCTGCAGCGCCTTTATCTGCTCTCCTGATGAACTCGAATTCGACGGAAAATACCTGCTGTTTGACGGAGTCAAGGTCGATATCGTTTACAAGCGACTGCTCGTCAATGAATATCTGCCGATCATGGCGGAGTTTCCGGCGCTGCTCGACGCATATCGCGCCGGGGCGGTGTGCATGGTCAACAATTTTCAGTGCAAGATCATCCACAAAAAGGCGATCTTCGCGGTTCTCACCAACGAGCGTTACGCGCATCTCTTTTCGGATGAAGAACTTGCGGCGATCGGCGCGCACGTTCCGTGGACACGCCGGTTTCGGGAAGAATCGACCGTTTACAAAGGCGAGCCGATCGATCTCGTCGCGTTCACGCGCGGCAACCGGTCAAAACTGGTTCTCAAACCAAACGACGATTACGGCGGCCACGGAATTTACATCGGCTGGGTCGCTGATGAAACTGAGTGGGACAAGGCGATCGCGGCGGCGCTCGAGAACGGCGATTATCTCGTTCAGGAGCGCGTCGAAACTTCCAAGGAACTGTTCCCGATGCTTTTCGGTGACGACGTTTCGATGATCGAGCAATTGGTCGATCTCGATCCGCTACTGTTTTTCGGCAAGGTCGGCTCGGCGTTTACCCGGCTTTCAACGTCCGAACTCGCCAACGTCTCAAGCGGCGGCGGAATGGTGCCGACGTTTATTATCAGGGAGCGCGAATAGCCGCAGGCGTTTTCGAAACCGAAATCCATTATGACGACATCGCGACTTCACGAACTTACCGAAGAATTCCGGCAACTTGAATCGCGCCTCAAATTAGGTGGCGGCGCGGAGAAGATCGAAAAGATCCATGCGCAGGGCAAGCTCACGGCGCGTGAGCGGATCGGTCTGCTCTTTGATCCTGAAAGTTATTCCCAAGAAATCGGACTGCTTGTCGCGTACGATCAGTACAACGGTCAGGCGCCGGCGGCGGCGGTCGTGACGTCGGTCGGGAAGGTGAACGGGCGCGAGTGCGTCGTGGTCGCGAACGATGCCACGATCAAGGCCGGCGCGTGGTATCCGGAAACGATCAAAAAGATCCTGCGGGCGCAGGAGATCGCCATGCGGAATCGCGTGCCGATCGTCTATCTCGTTGATTCCGCGGGTGTTAACTTGCCGTATCAGGGCGGCGTCTTTCCCGGGCAATACGGCGCGGCGCGGATTTTCTACTACAATTCGCTGATGCGCCGCTATCTGAAAGTGCCGCAGATTTCAGCGGTGATGGGAATGTGTGTTGCCGGCGGCGCATACTTGCCGGCGCTGTCCGATGTCATTCTGATGGTTGAAGGCACGTCGTTCATGGGGCTCGGCGGCGCAAACCTCGTCAAGGGCGCGACCGGTCAGACGATCGACAACGAAACGCTCGGCGGCGCGATGACGCACAACGCGATCTCGGGCGTCGCGCATTTCCGGACAAAGACCGAAGAAGAATGCATCGCCAGGATCCGGCAACTGATCTCGGAACTTCCGGCAAAGGAACCGACGCGGGTTTCGATCGAGCCCGCCCGCGATCCGAAAAACACGACGGATCGACTTTATGAAATCCTTCCGGCCGATCATCGGGCGCCGTACGACATGCGCGAATGCCTGAACTCGATCCTCGATGACGGCGAATTCGACGAATTTCAGGCGGATTTTGCAAAAGAAATGCTCTGCGGAACCGGCCGCATCGGCGGAATCCTCGTCGGCATCATCGCAAATTCGCGCGGAATGGTACGCGGTGCCGCGGGCAAACCTCCGAAGTTCGGCGGCATCGTTTACACCGAATCGGCGGAAAAAACGGCGTACTTTATTGAAAATTGCAACCGGCATTCGACGCCGCTCCTGTTCGTTCAGGATGTTTCGGGATTTATGGTCGGCGCAGAGGCCGAGCACTCGGGCATCATCCGTGCCGGGGCCCGATTCGTCGAAGCGATGGCGACCGCGACCGTTCCGAAACTCGTGCTGACGATAAATCACGCTTCGGGCGCGGGCTATTACGCGATGGCCGGCCAAGGATTTGATCCCGACTTTATCTTCTCGCTTCCAACCGGACGGATGGGCGTCATGGAAGGAGATTCGGCAGTTCAGGCGATCTTCGGGACACAACTCGACAAGCTCAAGAAAGCCGGCGCCGAACCCGATGAATCAACGCGCGCCGAAATGGCGAAAGTCCGCGAAACCTACGAAACGGAGCTCGACGCAAAGCATGCGGCGGCACGCGGTCTGGTCGACGCGATCGTCACGCCCGAGGATCTGCGACCGGCACTGCGCCTCGCTCTTGAGACCTGCCTCAACACCTCGAAACCGCATATCGGGCCGTTCTTTCTTGAGGTCTGACTTCGGATCGAAAAAGTTCTCGCATCTTTCATAGAAATCGTGTAAATTCTGCTTATTCAAAAGCAATGTTCACACGAAGCTCCCGATTCGTTTTAGAAATTACCGTTTTTGTTTGCGGCGCGCTGGTCATGATTTACGAGATCATCGGATCACGGATCATGGCGCCGCACATCGGAACGTCGACATATGTCTGGACCAGCCTGATCGGTGTCATCCTGGCGGCCTTGAGTCTCGGTTACTGGTACGGCGGAAAGCTCGCCGACCGCAAGCCCGACGTCCGGATTCTGGCCGCGGCCATTTTTCTGGCAGCCGGTCTGGTCGGGCTGACGATCCTGCTCAAGGATCTTGTGCTTTCGATGATTGCCGGGCTTCCGCTGATGCTTGAACTGAAATCTGTGCTGGCGGCGACGTTACTCTTTGCGCCGGCGAGCGTCCTGCTCGGGTTCGTGTCGCCGTTTGCGGTCAAGCTTCGGACACTGACGCTTGACGAGACCGGAGCGACGGTCGGACGGCTTTACGCTCTTTCAACCGTTGGTAGCATTGTCGGCACGTTTACCGCCGGATTTCTGCTGATCCCGTTCGTCGGCAGCACGCGGACGCTCTATCTGATCGCCGGCGCGCTTTTTGCCGTCTCGCTGATGCTGGCGCCGTTCGCGGCGTCGAAGCTGAACGTCGCCGCGCTCCTGATATTCATTTGCGGAATGTTCACGAGCGAGATTTACGGGCTTTACCTCAATGCGAAGGTCGATCTCGTCGACACCGATACCGAATACAACCGCGTCCAGATCTTCAGGGCGGTCGATGAATCGACCGGGCGACCGGCGCGGGCGATGGCGACCGATCCAATTTCGATCCAGTCAAAGATCTTTCTCGACGGCGACGATCTCGCGACCGAGTATCTTCGCCACTATCATCTGATCCGCCACTTCCGGCCCGACTTCAGTCACGTGCTTATGATCGGCGGCGCCGGTTACTCGTTTCCGAAGGATTATCTGCGACGCTATCCGGGCAGGACGATCGACGTCGTCGAGATCGATCCCGGAATGACGGCGCTTGCGCGTCGGTATTTCAGGCTCGAGGACGATCCGCGGATGAAAATCGTCCATGACGACGGCCGGACATTCCTGAAGTCGGCGCCGGACAACGCGTACGACGCGGTTTTGATCGACGCTTTTTCGGCGCTCTTCAGCATTCCGTTTCATCTCACGACGCAAGAGGCGGTCAGGGAGGCGGCGCGCGTTCTCGATGACGACGGAATCGTCATCTTCAATATCGGCGGCACGTTCAACGGATCGAAAAGCCGTTTCTTTCGCGCCGAGCTTGAAACATATCGTTCGGTCTTCCCCTATGTCCGTGTCTTCAAGGTCCGCCCGGACCGTGACGACGAAAAGGTTCAGAACATCATTATCGTCGCCCGAAAGAAGGATTCATTTGTCGGAACCGAAAGCGATGATCCGGAAATCGCCCGCCTGCTTGGCCATCTTCGTGCCGTCGAATCTTCGCCCAAGACACCGATACTGACCGATGATCTCGCGCCGGTCGAGCATTTCAATGCCGGCCACTGAAAAAAAACGAGAAGTTGTGAAAGCTAACGATCGAAAAAGACATTAGGAGATACAAGGACGATGAGAGTATTTGCTTCGATGCCGCGGCTGGAAAGCCGCAAAGGCGGAAAAAAGGAACTTTATGTGATTTCGCTGGCGACCGACATGCGCGGCGCCGACGAGGCTTTTGACCGGACGGTGTCGGCAAACAACCAACCGCTCGACCGGATCGTTCCGGCGAATGCTGACAAGTCGCTGCTCAAGTTCTACACGATGACGATTTCGAACGTTTATGAGGGAATCAAGCCCGGTAGCCCGGTCGCGATGATCGGTGACGGGATCATTCTCTACCCGGAACTCGATCCGAAAGGACTGCTCGGGCTCGACATCTTCATCGTTGAAAGCGACGCCGGCCACCGCAGCGCCGGCAAGTTGATCGAGGGAATTCTCGGAGATCAAACGATCAAGAAGGGAGTCGATTCGCTGATCGCGGCCGGCACGAACCTGACCGCCCCGCTCGTCGGCGACGTCGCCCATTCAATCGTCAAAGCGATCCCGGCGATCTTGAAAAACAACAAGGACGACCTGTTGTTCTCGATCGCGTACTCCGGCCGCGCAAGCCGCAAATACGGACTGCAACCCGGATTCCAACTGTTTTCAAGATCAAACGAACTGATCGACTGCGACATCGCTTTTGATTTGATTGAGGAGTGAGAGATCGCGATGACCGTTCCCGATTACGACTACATGTTCGGCCAACACGAACCATTGGAGAACGATCCGGAGGATCTGAACCGGCTTGCTCGGTTTATGGTTGGGAATGATAAATTTCCAGTTCCTCCAATATTGACGGAATCATCGTCGGGAATGAAATCAGTTCCTGATGAACTCGCATTTTTCATCGGAAGACCCGGACTTCCCGCCGGCTACACCTATTTTGGCCAGTTCGTCGATCATGATATTTCATCGGATTCGCGGGGCGATCGGGAGACGGAATCACACCTTCCATTTGGACTATCGAAAGTGCGATCGATAAATCAGCATCGGCCTATTTTTGATCTTCAGACCATTTATGGGGCAAGACCAATTGACGAAAAAGGTGATTTCACCGCCGAATTCACTACGTTGATGGCAGATTCGGTGCTCCCCTTTATGAAAATTGGTCGAACCAGAGGGGAAATCCAATTGCCGTTTGATTTGCCTCGGCGTGATGGCTATCCAAAGGCTGAAATCGCCGACCCGAGAAGCGATAGCAATTTGTTGCTTGCCCAAATGCATCTTTTATTCTTGAAAGTTCACAATGCCGCCGTTGTACGGCTTCATCGAAAATACAAATCGCCACGGGATTTGTTCGCCGCGGCGCGAACCACTACGATCCGTATTTATCAGCATCTGATTTGGCATGATTATGTTTCCCGAATAGCAGAAATAGCCGTGCTGGATTCGATTAAGAACGACGGCAACCGATTTTTCAGGCCCGTAAGCCTGGATTCGGCGTTCGTGCCGTACGAATTTGCGGCGGCCGCTTTTCGCTTTGGTCATTCGATGATCCGCAGGTCCTATCGCTTGAATAGGCAGCAATTGGACGGAACCATTGGCAGAGTCCAGAACCAGACTGGAAAGGCTAGATTCGGTGGATCCGGAACAAAACTCTCGATTGAATGGGCGGTCGAGTGGCGAATGTTCTTTCACGGTGATACCGGTCTGACCGTAAATTTTGCAAACCCGATCGACACGGATATGCGTGACGGGCTGACGATGCTCGTCCCCGGTCACAAACACAACGATCCCCGGAATTTCTCGTTGACCGCCTTGGACCTGTTTCGTGGAGCCGAAAAACAACTGGCCGATGGGCAAACTTATGCAGATCTCGCCCGTTCAGGCTATCCGAATGGAGGAGTCCTCAGTTCAACGACGATCGGAGATCTATTTACGAACGCCCGGATCAGTAGTGATCCTGGGTCATTCGAAAAACTTGGCGACATCTTCAGTGAACGAACCCCGTTGTGGTTTTACGTGCTGGCAGAATCCGAATCCGGAATCCAGGTTGATTCAGAAGGTTACCGGCGACTTGGACTTCTCGGAAGCGTTATTGTGGCGGAGACAATCGCTGGCCTATTACGAATTTCGCCGTATTCAGTTCTTGTTGAACCACTTGGTCAAATGGACGACGAGAAGGTCGTGTTTGAGCAGGACGATCTGAGGTCGATCGATTTCCGAGATGTCCTTTGGCTTGTACAGGGCGTCAATGAGGAATATCAAAAGGTACTTTATCCGGACATCAAATTGCCGTTCGACGATTTGTATCCGGACAAGTAGAAAGAAAAAAGGAGAATAAGAGAAACAATGTCAATAATCAAAAGAATTGAAGAAAAGCGCGCGGAACTTCTAAAGAGTCCGGAGTTGGCGGAGGAGTTCGGAAAGCTTTGCGCAAAAGCGGTTCGCAAAGGCGTTATCTCGGACGAGTGGCGATTTGTCGCAAACGAATTCGCCGAGAATGAAGCGGATCTTGCAAAACTCATGTTCCAAGATCCTGTTTTCGGGCAGGAAGAATGGCATGAGGTTGCGGTCGGATACGTTATCGGCGGGGGGATTTGCACGGTTGCCTCGGCTCGTGACGGTGGAACGCGTCGGACGATGACGGATGAAATCGAACGAATTCTCGGATGATTGCGCATTTCATGTCATCGGACGTCGGTCGCCAGCTCGAACTCAAGTCTGAATTCGAGTGGGCGGAGCTAATCGGGCGTTACTGCCCGATAGCTCCGTCAGACTCGATTTGGCGGCTTAATCGAAATGCATATCCGGATGAACCCGAACAAGGGTGGAAGTTGCACATTTCGGCGACCGTCCTTGAAGCGTGCCGAGTGTTCCGGTCGGTCGTCGATTTTCTTGTCAAAAGGGATTTGCAATTCAAGGTTCCGAAGTCGCTTAAGGAACTGTCGCTGATTAATGCAGGACTCGGCGTCGGGTACACCCAGGTAGGCAAATTCCTGACTGTTTATCCGAGAAGTGGCCATGAGTCAGTCGAGTTGGCGAAAAGACTTGATGAGCTTACATGCGAGTTTACAGCCGTTTCGATTCCATTTGATCGTTCATACGGCAATGAAAGCAACGTACATTCGCGTTTTGGCGCCTTTTCATTCTTGGAAATCGAATCATCGAATGGCCGAAAGATCCCTGCGATTCGCGACTTGAACGGCGAACTTGTCGCAGATGACCGTCGCCAACCGGCGCCGCCGTGGATTGAAGACCCATTTCCTGACGCTGAAAACGATCGCCGGACGTTTGCGAACACGCCGCTAGGTGAAAAGTACCGTGTCTTCTCAGCGATTTCGCAACGTGGCAAGGGAGGCGTATATTTGGCGGCCAACCTAACTGGGAACGAGCCGGATACTTGTGTTGTAAAGGAAGGGCGTCGAAACGGAGAGATCGGTTGGGACCTTCAGGACGGGTATTTCAGAGTGAAGACCGAACTTACCGTATTGACCGAACTTGCTGGAAAAGTCGATGGCGTTCCGGCGGTGATCGACTCGTTTGAGGTTCACGGTAATTATTATCTGGTCCTGGAACACGTGCACGGTACAAGCATCGAATCCGCCCTTTTGAGACGTCGTCGCAGACTGTCGATACGTGAAATAATTTCACTTACCCGTGAAATTTGTGGAGTTCTTCATTCGCTGCATTCGGCCGGTTGGATATGGGGCGATTGCAAGCCTGCGAACTTGATACGATCCTCTAATGGCAAACTGCGACCAATTGATTTTGAAGGAGCCTATCGGGTCGGAGAACCGGACCCGTATCGGTGGCGGACCAAGGGGTTTTCTGACGCTCCGAGACCGTCCGGCGGCGTCGCTAACGATCTTTTTTCGCTCGGAGCGTCCTTATATTTTTTCATCGCTGGGCGCGTTTACGATGCGCAAGCGCCGATTGAAATCGCAAAACTCCGAAAGGGTGTCCCTATTGCCTTGATCGATTTCACGTTTGACCTCTTGGAGAGTCGTTGCGTAACCGCGGGCGAAGCGTCGCGGAGGCTTGCATCCCTATAGACCGGTGCAGTCGATGATTTCGGCAAACGCCGCTGCGGATCTGATTTCGGTGACGAGCGGATCCGTGACCCATCCGGGAAGCGCCGAGAACTTCTCTTCGCACGATTTTCGAAGCTGCGATATTACCTTGTCAGATTCTCCGATTCCGACATAGATCAACGCCGCTTCTTGAGCCGGAACATATACATTTTTCGTGTCGGAAATACGCTTGAGTTCCGAAATCACATTACGTGCTTCGCGATCCCGACCGAGTTTGCCGAGCGCGTATCCATAAGGAGCAGCGGCGTAAATTTTTTGCCGGTCCGGACCGTTGTGGTAAATTGGGCCGATGATCATAAGTGCCTCATCGAATCTTCCCACGGCCAATTGCTGATATGTCCTCAGATATGCGATCCGCTGATTGTTCGGATACTTTTCCTCTAAAATACTCAAAACTTCCGCCATTCGAGAAAAGTCACCCATCCGATAGAATATTTGTGCGAGCTCTATATCGGATGTGAGCGAAACAGGATCCCGACGCCTAATCTCATTTGCCTGTTCCAGTGCTTCGTCGAACCTTGATTGAAAGACGAATAGATTGATCAATCCACTTCTTGCACGGATAAATTCTGGGTCAAGTTCGAGCGCGCGGCGAAAGCTTTGCTCCGCGGCCTCCCATTTCCATTCATACTTAAGCGCGATCAGACCAAGCGAATAATGCGCATCAGCGAGATAGGGATCAATCTCAAGCGCATGCGCCGCGCAAGAACGCGCATCCTGGATCAATTGCTGGGGTGATCGTGATCGCGGCGCGCCGGGGACGCTCTTTCCCAGATACGCTTCAGCGAGTCCAGCCCAAGCCTGTGCGTAGTTTAGGTCAAGGTCTTTCGCCTTGATGAAATTATCGATCGCTTCATCAAGTTTGTCCCGGTCACGAAGGAGAATCCGTCCGGTGTCATAAAAGCGTTTTGCTTCGGCGCTATCGGTTTCTGGCTTGGCGAGGGCTCGGAGGTCGTCATCGGGAATTGAATTGATTACACGTCCGAGAATTCTCATAGAGATGTTTTCGGCTATAACGAGCGTCGTTTCGCTTTTTAGATTGTGCTTGCTTTCGTCGATAAACGACCCGTCTGCGGTTCTGTAGATCCTTGTTATGACGACCGGAACCGAATCGGAAACTGAAAGCGTTCCAACAACGATTGCGTCCGCCGATAGTTCGCTTGCGATTTTGGCCAGATCAAGTTCGCCTTCGGAGTATCGATTTGTTACTGAACCACTCTTCAACGTTATGCTGCGGACCCTTACGAGACGGTCTGAAACCGAGAGCGAGATCCCTTCAGCCAGATCGCGATTTTCCTGAACGCCATCGGCTGACCTGAACGGAAGAACCGCGATCGTCGGTTTCGAAGATCGTTCCAATGAAAAAAGGTAGCCGAACCCTGCCAACGAGACAATAACAAGCAGTGCTGGTAATCCGAAGGTAAGTAATCGGAGCAATTCGGGTTTGAGGCGCCGCATGGACCGCGCGTAGTCAAACTCCACAATCATTTCCGCAACCGATTCGGGACGGTCGGCACGTTCGGCCGAAACGCATTTTTCAAGTAAACCACCCAATTCGCCAAGTTTCACGGACCTGGCCCTGGCCGATCGTAGATCTCCGCTCAAAATCGCGGCGATCGTTTCGGCTTGGGTAGGGCGGGCGAAGGGGTTTTGGCCGGTCAGCATTTCGTGGAGGACGATTCCGAGGCTGAATATGTCGCTGCGGAAATCGAGTTTTTCGCCACGGAGTTGTTCAGGGGACATGTAGGCGACAGTGCCGATCAGCGTGCCGTTGTTCGAAAACTGGCTGGTGTCACCGCCGCCGCCGAGCAGGGGATTCGGGGCGATTGCCTTTGCCAATCCGAAATCGAGTATTTTCGCGCGGCCGTCGTCGCCGACCATGATGTTCCCCGGCTTTAGATCGCGATGGATAATCCCGTGGGAATGCGCGAACGCGACCGCTTCGATGATCTGCTTCGCCAACGATCGGAACTCGCCCGATTCAAGCCGGCGCTCCTTGAGGATTTCGCTCAGCGTCCGGCCGGCGATGAACTGCATCACGATGAAATGCTGACCGTCAAATTCTTCGAGGCCGAAGACCGAGCAGATGTTCGGGTGATCGAGCGCCGCCGCGGCGCGCGCTTCCTTTGCCAGTTGCCGCCGCGCCCGTCCGTCGTTCTCGAGCGCATCAGAAAGGAACTTGAGCGCCACGGTGCGGTCAAGCCGCGAGTCGACAGCCCGATAGACCTCGCCCATGCCGCCTTCACCGATCTTCTCGACGATCTCGTACGGGCCGAACGTTCGCCCGATCAAGCTGCGTTCGCGCGCGTTCTCAAGCGCCCGCATGCCGACGTCGAACGCGGGATCGCTCAGAAAATCGGCATTTGAGTCGAAGCCGTCCAAAAGCTCTTCGACCTCATTTCGAAGAGCATCGTCACCGCCGCACTCGCGTTTGAGAAAAGCATCCCGCTGGTCAGATTCCAGTTCAAGAGCGGCATGAAAGATGGCTTCAATTTTTTGCCAGTTTTCCTTCATCGGACGCGCTTTGCGAGAAATGCCTTTGCCATGTTCCAGTCGCGCATGACCGTCATCTCCGAGATCTTGAGAACATGTGCCGTTTCGGCGACGGTCATTCCGCCATAGTACCTGAGTTCGACGACCTTCGCCTTTCGCGGATCGATTTGCTCAAGCTCGGTCAGTGCCTCGTCAAGCGCCAGGATCTCCGCCGATCGGGCGTCAGAAATGATCATTGCGTCGCCGAGAGTGACGCGGATCGCGCCGCCGCCACGTTTCTGGCGCGTCTGGTTGCGCACGTAGTTGAGCAGAAACTGGCGCATGATGATCGCCGCGATGCTGAAAAAATGTGCGCGATTCTGCCAATCGACCTTTTTGTGTTCGATCAGATGAAGATAGGTTTCATTGATCAGAACGGTGGTTTCGATCGTGTTTCCGGCTTTGACCCGACGCATGTTGAGACGGGCAATGCGATGAAGTTCGCGCTCGACCAACGGCAGAAGGCGCTCGAGCGCCGATTCGTCTCCGTTGTTCCAGTCGATCAGAAGTCCGGTAATTTCGGTGGAAGTGTTCATTCGTTAGTCGGCAAACGGTGAATCGGCAGCCAAATCCGAAAAAATAGAAATTGCTCCGAAAGCAAATCTCCGAAAACGGTGTTTCAACAAATGGCTGGCGCAGGAAACTGGATGACCGACGAAAGGAATATAGCCCCAGACAATTGCATTTGCAAGCAAAATGACTCGAATGAAAATACTTGCCGCGCGCCGCAACGGCGCATTGAACGGAGCCAGAGCGATGGAAGGTACAGCTGATGAGAACAACGGGCACGGAAATCGGTTGGGCGAATTCATCCGAGATTCTGCTGTCGTCATCGTGACGATCGTTTTTGTAGGACTCTACGCGGCTGCATTCGCCGGAAAGCTCGATCCGCTGCGGGACAACACGATGCTGATGCGTCTTGAGCCGCTGATCTTCATCTTGCTCGGATACTACTTCGCAAGATTTCCGTCGCGTCAGATCGAGCGCTCGATGACGGCCGAAATCGCCCGCCTGACGAAACGCGCCGACGCGGCGCAGTTTGCAAAAGAGAAAGCGAACGAGGAACGCGAGGTGATGGAAGAGCGAATGCGGAATCTCGGATTGATGATCGGGTCTGACCCTGATCGAGAGTCGTCAAAGGCGATCCTCAGGATCCTGAACTCCTAAAATACGTAACCAAGGCATCGTCAACGCAGACCCTGACCGAACTGTTCAGTACCGAAGGAGCCGATTCCGTTCAGTTTGAAGCTGAAGACGAATCGGTTTTCCTGTCTGACGCCGACATTGAAGGTGTAGTATTGGACCGCGAGCGAGCAGCAATCGTAGGCGTATCCGAGAGTGAAAAGGGAACTGATCAAGGGCGATCCTTTAACTACCCGCCGATTGTGGAAATCGAAGAACAGCGAACTGCCGCCGTAAAGCCCGCGATCGCGGTTTCCGAGGAAAAGCGACGGACTCCATTGCGACCCGCGAAGCGTTCCGGCCTCTTTGCCGCCCGGATCGGCATACTGCGCCAGCCGCGCCGTCAGCGTTACCGCTCGCGTGTAGTAAAAAGTCTGGAAAAGCTTGAACATTTTCGTGTCGTACCCGACCGTAGTCGAAATCGCCCGCAAGCCGTCGCCCTGAACGCCGAGATCCATCCGCGTGTTCCAAAACACGGTACGTTGCGGACGATAGGTCGCGTCAAAGTTGAGCGGCGAAAACCTACGGGGCACGCCGCCAAAGGTGTAAAAACTAAGACTCGTTATCGGCTCGATCTGATTGCGCTGGCCGGGGATCAGGGCCCCGCCGAATGTTTTGTCGAAAAAGTACTTTCCGCGGACCGTCAGCGAAAAAATCTCGTACGGCTGGATCGTCAACGGATTCTTGCCGGCGTCTGGTGTTTCCGAGAGTTGCCGGCGCGCTTCGTCGGTCACGGCTTCGGTATAGCGCCGCGTATAAAACCGATTCGTGACGCCGAACTCAATCTCGTTCGTGTCGGTCGCAGTGTCGGCAGAATCGAAGCGGATGATCCGGTTGAAATTGTCGACGCCCTTGACCAGCCGGTAGGTGACGAACGGCTCGATCACGTGCCGGAACATGAACTCGTTGTTCTTGCCGTAGAAGTTGCGCGCGAGCGCGACCGGCCGGACATCGAACTCGAACTCGCCGTATTTTCGGATGACGTCGCGCCCGACAAGCTGGCGCATGTCGTTGAACGAGTTCGAATAATACGTGACCCGCGTTCCCGAACGGATGGTGAACGTCGCGTATTTCGTTTCGAGCGGAATTTCGATCATCGGATGGATGTCGAAACGCTGACCGATCGCCGGCGAAACGACGGGATCGCGGCCCGTCATCGAGCGGTAAAGATTGATATCGTCCGTTTCTTCTCGTCGCGAAACGCCTTCAAGACTCGCTTTGAAAGAGAAATATACGTTCTTCAGAAACGACAGCTGGCTCGGCCGCTTTTCGAAATTGACACTCGGCAGGTTGCGCGTCTTGATTCTCACGTTCGGGATTGAAATAACCTGCGACCGGGCCAAAAGATTGAGCGTGTAATTGTCCCAGCTTTTGTTGATGAATCCCTGGGAAACCTCGATCGGCGAAATGATCTGCTGAACGCCGTCCGAGAAAACCTGACGGAAGGCGAGGTTTGAGGTCAATCTGACGTCGGCCGCAGCAGTGAACCCATTTGGAAAATAATGGACGCCTTCCGCATAAACTATCGAACCGCCCTGATCGGGATTTTCCGCGCTCGCGTTGGCGCCGAAGATCCGATCCTTGACCGCATAAAATCCGAAATTGAAGAACGATCGCGAATTCGCCCGTGATCGGAAGTCGAGCCCGTAACCGACTCCGCGCGATGAATAGACATCGCCCCGGAATGTGACGTCTGCCGATTTTCCGAGAGTTTTGAAGTACGCCGCGGATAACCGGACGCCCTTGTTCGCGGAATATCCGATGGTCGGCGTCAGGAAACCCGATTTCCGATCGCTTTTTCTGATCGGGATCGACACGTAAGGCATCGGCAAAAGCGTCACGTCCTTGACCTTGAACTTCGCGTTTTTGAGTTTAACGACTTCGTTGGTTTTGATCCGCGCTTCGTCGGCGGTAAAGCTCCATTTTGGAACCGCTTCCTCACACGCCGTGAAGGTGCCGTTTGTCACCAGAACCTCGTTAAGTCCGACGCGTTCGACAAGATCGGCGCTGAAGTAGATCGTCGTTCCGTCGTTTGTCTGGTTCGTGAAGCCGGTTGAATTCACGAACTTGCCGAGTTTTGTCTTGTAGTTCCAGTCGGCGCGGGATCCGGTGATCCGCTGGTCGTTCCCTTGATCGAAAACGACACTTCCCTCGGCGACGAGCCGGTTCTCGGCTTCATAGATCACGACCTTGTCGGCCTGGATCCGGTAAACTCCGTATCTGACATCGACATTTCCGCTGTGTGTGATGACTCTTTTTCCTTCTACGCCCTCAACCGATTCACTGTCGGAATAAACCACGACCTCGTCGTCGCCGCCTTCGGTTCTGGCTCCGGAATTCGATCCGCGGCCTGAAAGTTTTATTTCCGGTTGTTGACCTACGGGGTTGACGTTTGGGGTGTCGGTAACCGGGTTCGATACCTGCCGATCGACCGGATTTGTCTGTTGAGCGAACGTTGCCGTGGGCAAAACGGCAAACATCGCAGCAATTAGGAAAAAAGGAAAAAGGCGCATCGGTCAAGAATCGGAAATAAGGTTGATGCTAACACGAAGCGGAAGGGTTGTTCAAAGGATTTCAGGCGGCGGCCGATCCGCGCGACAAAGCAGGCCGCGTCGGGTAAAATATGCGTAAACCTATGACCAGTCCGAACATACTTGTCGTCGAAGATGAAGATCTGATGCGGTCGATCCTCCGCCGACTGCTCGAAGAAGAAGGTTACCGCGTTCACGAAGCCGGCGATGCCGAATCGGCGCTTGAGATCTTCGGTTCGACCGAGATCGATGTCACGCTGACCGACATCAAAATGCCCGGAATGGACGGAATCGAGCTTTTGAGCCGTATCCGCGCCATCGACGAAGAAGCCCTCGTGATCGTTATGACGGCGTATTCGTCGCTTGATTCGGCGCTCGCGGCGCTCCGTCGCGGCGTCTACGACTATGTGACCAAGCCGTTCGTCAATGAGGATCTGTTGAAGACGGTCCGAAACGCTATTCGGACAAAGACATTGGCGCGCGAAAATCGGGCACTTCGCCGTGAACTCAATGAGCAGATCGGCTTCAGCGAGATCATCGGCACGAGCGCCTCGCTGAATGAGGTCTTCGGAATTGTTGAAAAGGTCGCGAATACGACGGCCGCGGTCCTGATCCAGGGAGAATCGGGAACGGGGAAGGAGTTGATCGCGCGGGCTATCCATTTCAACAGCGAGCGGGCCGGAAAGCCGTTCCTCGCGGTCAATTGCGGTGCATTGCCGGAATCCTTGCTTGAAAGCGAACTGTTCGGATACGTGAAGGGAGCGTTTACCGGTGCGGTCGGTGAAAAGAAGGGGCTTTTTCGGTCAGCTGACGGCGGAACCCTGTTTCTCGACGAGATCGGCGAGATGCCGCTGCCGCTTCAGGTCAGACTGCTCCGTGCGCTTCAGGAACATGAGGTAACGCCGGTCGGAGCGTCGGCGCCGGTCAAATTCGACGCGCGCATCGTTGCGGCAACAAACAAAGACCTCGAATCGGAGGTCGCCGCGATGCGTTTCAGGGAAGACCTGTTTTATCGGCTCAACGTGATCGAGATCAATCTTCCGCCCCTCCGTGACCGGCGTGATGACATACCGCTTTTGGCGAAGCACTTTGCGGCAAAAACGGCGAGACGGCAGAATCTGCCGGAAAAGAACGTCGCGAACGAGGCGATGCGTGCGCTCGTTGCATACCCGTGGCCAGGAAACGTCCGCGAACTTGAGAACGCCGTCGAACGAGCGTTCATTCTGTCCGGCGATGAGATCGACGCTGCCAGCCTGCCGCCGAAGATCGCCGCGCGCGTCGGAACCGGCTTCGAGCCGCGTGATCCGAACGGGGTTTTTCCGACGCTTGAAGAAATTGAGCGAAGGCATATCGTAGATGTTCTGCGCGCAGCTGATGACGACAAAAATGAGGCAGCGCGGATCCTTGGGATCGACCTTTCGACGCTTTACCGAAAAATGAAGAAGTATGAAGAAGTTCAATGAGGGCGTTCTTATTTGCCGAATCCGCTGATAAGGACCGCGTCGCGGTACTGCGGCCCGCGTGAAATCGCGATCCGGTCCCCGCTTCTTGACCAGGCGAAATTGAAAATCACATCTGAAGGTGAGCGGTAAAGTTCCAAGGGATGCAGTTCGAAAAAGCCGTGACGGAATATCGCGCTTCCTGTTTCTGAGTTGACCGTGTAATCGACGGATTTGCCGTCAGGTGAGAATCTCAATGGAATCCGGCTCGCGTCGGTTCTGATCATGCTTATCGCTTTGTGCTGATCTACCGAAATGATTGCGATCTCGGCGGTCGATCGATTGTCGGCTCGTTTTTGGTCGGGTCTGGTGTTGAAACAAGCAAGATGCCTGCCGTCCGGCGAAAGCGAAAGATAAAAGCCGCACTGAACGTGTTCGTTCTCAAAGACTGTTTCTTCAGCCCCGGTTTCAAGATTTTGGCGGAGGATTTTGGCGCCGGTGTCATTAAAAAAGACGTAATACAGCCATTTGCCGTCGGGAGAAATCTGCGGAGATCGGCGGTTGCCGTCGGACAGGTCGGTCAAAAAACCAAGATCCGATCCGTCGAGGTTGATCCGATTAATGTTGGCGAACCGATTCCGGTTGATGTTGTAAAAAACATAACGTCCATCCGACGTCGGAGCGTTGGCCGGGAATTTTGTTTCCGATGTAATGCGGACGGGCGTACTTCCTTCACGGTTTGTGATCCAAAGGTTCTCGGCCGATTCGTTCTCGATCTGTGAAGAAAAAATGATCTGCTCGTCGTTCGGCCAAATCAATGACATCTGACCGTTGCGGTTTGCGGTGCCGACGGTGATTGGCGTTTGAGCCGACAACTCCTTTGCATCGGCGACAAAAAGATTCGCGTTCTCATTCGATTGGATGGCAATGATGCGTTTGCCGTCGGCTGACATCACCGGACGCGAAAAGGACGTCAGGCCAATTGTCAGGGCTTTCGCTTCGCCGGTCGGATAATCTACCTTCCAAAGATGAAAAAAGCGTCCGTCCTCGGACGCGCTGATCACCAGACTCCGGCCGTCCGGGAACCACTCCGCATGTCCAAGCCGCCGCAGGCGCGCCAATTTGATTTCTTCGGCCGCCCCTGTCGCAACATCTACCACATAAAGCTGGCCGTTGAGGCTGCCCCACCATTGATTAATATGCAGGATCTTGGAACCGTCGGGAGAAAATACGGGTGCACAGGCGGCGCAAAAATTACCGGAAAAGACCGGACCGAACAAGCGTCTGACATCACCGGTCTCGATCGTTTTGACGACAAGTTGAAGATTCAGTTCCGATCCGTCGGCCAGATAGTACGCGATGCTGCGCTGGTCACGCGAAACGGAGAAAGCGCCGATTGTTTGCTCTGCAACGGTCACCGCCTGTCCGCCCAATCGTGACGTCCGCAACACCCGAGACGGCGTAAATGCATTCTTTTGCTCGCGAAAGTAGAACGAGTTTCCATCCGGTGCGAACATGATGTTGTAGAAGCCCGAAACGTCAGGGATATTGAGTTCGACCTCGGTTCCGTTTGACAGGTCTTTGACGTTCAGCTTTGTCCCCCGGGCGATGACCGCGAAATTGCCATCCGGTGAGATCGCGGCCGAATGGGCATCGCCGGTGTCCGTCAATTGCGTGAACTTCACATGCTCCTCACGCGGCCCGACGAATGACGCCACGACGGGGCGAAGAAAATACCAGCCAAGGCCGGCGGCCAATACGATCACCGCGATCGCAGCCAGAGCAACACCCAAACGGCCGCGGCTGGTCGGGATCGCCCCGGACCCGCTGTGCGATGGCGTTTCAGGACCGTTCGGGTCAGTTCCGGAGATACGCTCCACGGGAACCGTGATCCGATACCCCAAACGCGTTCGGTTTTCGATCATTTCGCTTCCGAGCGCTTTACGAAGCGTGTAGATGTTTTGCGTAAGGACGCCCTCTTCGACGAACGTATCTGGCCAGACGCGGTCGAGAATCTCCTCTTTCGAGACAAACTTTCCGCCGCCATCGAGCAGCAGACCGAGCAATTCAGACGCCTTCGGTGCGAGCAGCATCAACTCTTCACCGCGCCACAGCCGGCGCGATTCCGGCGCGAACCGGAACTCGCCAAACTCAAGAATTGTATCGGCCCGACCGTCCATACGCTTTTGAGAATTTTTTTGAGAATTTCTTGAACAGAATTATAAGGACTTTTTCCCGCTTGTCGAACTAAATTGACGGTCACCCGCGACGTTGCCGGAAACCGTGAAGAATTCGCGACGTCACAATTTATCGAACGCATCGGGCGCCGATCGGGAGACCGACAACTAGCATGAGAAACAAGACTTTTAGCGAACTCGCAATAATCGGGACAATCATTTTTGTGTCAGCCGTGGCAGCCGCTTACGGCGGCCAACGCGATATCGACGGGCCTTCCGGCAGCGGAGCATTCGGAACCAACGTCGTGACGCTTCCGAGCGGAAACTTCGTCGTCACGGATCCACAGTTCGACGGTCCTGGCGGGGCGGCCAATATCGGAGCGGTATTTGTGTATCGTCCGAACGGATCGCTCCTGAGCGTGCTGATCGGCGCAAGTCCGGGCGATCAGATCGGGAACGGCGGAATATTCGTTCTCACAAACGGAAATTTTGTCGTTCGAAGTCCGAACTTTGACAATGGCGCTGCCGAGGATGTCGGTGCCGTGACCTGGTGCAACGGTGTTACGGGACGCAACGGTAGCGTGTCGCCGACAAATTCGCTCGTCGGTTCGACTGCCTTCGACGCAGCCGGGTTCCCCTATGCTCTAACGAACGGCAATTACGTCGTCGTCACTGAGGGTTGGGACAACGGTGCGATCACAAATGTCGGGGCCGCAACCTGGTGCAACGGCGCGACCGGTTGCACGGGGCCGGTTACGGCGGCCAATTCGCTGATCGGTTCGGTTTCAAACGATAGTGTCGGTTCGGAAGGCGTCAAAGCGTTGACCAACGGCCACTACGCCGTCAGCAGTCCGTCCTGGGACAACGGTCCGACGACCCAGGCCGGTGCGGTTACATGGGGCAACGGAGTGACGGGAACGACGGGTGTCGTATCGCCCGCCAATTCTTTGATCGGCTCATCCAATAGCGACAGTGTCGGGATTGAAAACTCGGTTTATGCTCTGACGAACGGGAATTATGTCGTCGTTACTTCTTTGTGGGATTCCGGCGGAAATGCCGATGTCGGTGCGGTGACCTGGTGCAGCGGGGCAACGGGTTGCACACCGGGGCCGATCAACGCGACAAACTCCTTGGTCGGAAGCGCATCAAGCGATCGCGTCGGGAACTCAACAAACGGAATCACCGCGCTTGCGAACGGAAACTATGTCGTCCGCAGTCCGCTTTGGAACAACGGTGCGGCTATCGATGCCGGCGCCGTGACATTCGGTAACGGCACGACCGGCGTTGTCGGTCAGGTTTCGGCAGCAAATTCGCTGATCGGCTTGAACGAAGACTCCGTTGGGTCCGGCGGAGTGTTTGCACTTCCAAACGGAAACTACGTCGTCCTGAGTCCGGGTTGGAACAACAACCTCGTTACGACGGCGGGTGCCGTGACGTGGTGCAACGGTACGACCGGTCGGACCGGAACCGTTTCTCCGGGGAACTCGCTCGTCGGCACTCAGACCGGAGATCAGATCGGCGGCGGACTGACGGTCCTGACAAACGGAAACTACGTCGTTACGTCACGGTTCTGGAACAACGGAGCGGTTTCCGATGTCGGCGCAGCAACGTGGGGCAACGGCACCACCGGGATTACGGGCCCCGTCTCGGCCGCCAATTCGCTGGTCGGCGTCACGGCCAATGATCAGGTCGGCTTCGCCACCGCGCTGAAAAACGGCCACTACGTTGTTCGGGCATTCTTGTGGGATAACGCCAGCGCGGTCGACGCCGGCGCTGTGACGTGGGGCAACGGTACGACCGGAATCGTCGGCCCGGTTACCGCCGCCAATTCGTTTGTCGGCACAAAAAGCGGCGACAACATCGGCGGCAGCGGAGTATTCGCGCTGACGAACGGCAACTATGTCATCGCAAGCGCTGCCTGGGATAATGTTTCGATTTTAGATGCCGGCGCGGTTACCTGGCGCAACGGGACCGTAATGTCGACCGGTTCCGTTTCCTCGTCGAACTCGCTTATCGGATCGGCAGGGGATTTCGTGGGCAACGGACAAGTCACTGTTTTGCCGAACGGCGGCTATGTTGTTCGCAGTACGGCGTGGGACAACGGCGGCATCGTCGATGCCGGTGCCTTGACATACGGCAATCCGGGCGGCGGAACGGTCGGCCAGATCGGCGCCAACAACAGCGTCCGCGGAACGGCTACCATCTCGGGCAGTACGATGGTCTCCGCCTTCAATGCCGAAAACAACCTTTTAGTGGTCGGACGTCCGGCAAGCAACATCGTTTCGATCTTTTACCCCACAAAACCATTCGATTATGACGGCGATGGCCGGAGCGATCTTTCAATCTATCGTCCGGGCGCCGGGCAATGGTGGCTGAACGGCTCGACCAACGGAACCGTCGCCTACACCTTCGGCGGCGTCGCGGGCGACCGCATCATGCCCGGAGATTTCACCGGCGACGGCAAGACCGACGTTGCTTTATGGCGTTCGTCGACCGGACAGTGGTTCATCCAGAGGAGCGAGGATGCGTCGTTCTATTCGTTCCCGTTCGGAAACACGAGCGATATCCCGGCGGCCGGCGATTTTGACGGCGACGGGAAAACGGACGCTGCCGTATTCAGGCCCTCGACGGGAGCCTGGTTCATTCTCCGTTCGCTCGATGGAGCCGTAACCGTCACGCCTTTCGGATCAGCCGGCGATGTGCCGGCGGTTGCCGACTACGACGGCGACGGGCGGTCCGACATCGCGATCTATCGCCCGTCAAACGGTCAATGGTGGCTCAACCGGTCAACGTTGGGGACGATCGTCCATACATTCGGCATCTCGACCGACAAGATCATGCCGGGAGACTACACCGGAGACGGACGGGCGGATGTCGCGTTCTGGCGGCCATCAACGGGAGAATGGTTTATCCTGCGGAGCGAGGACTCGTCTTACTATGGGTTTCCATTCGGGAACAGTTCGGACATTCCGGCCGCCGCCGATTTTGACGGCGACGGGAAATACGATGTGACGGCGTTCCGGCCATCCGGAGGAACCTGGTACAGCGTCCGTTCGTCTGATGCAGGCACGCTGATCGAACCGTATGGAATCAACGGCGACATCCCGACGCCGTCTGCGTTCATTCCGTAAATTCGGTTGCAGATGAACGGATGACGGCGGTTGGTTTTTTCTTCGTCTCGGTCCTTACAATCGGTCGAACAACGGAACGACTTACGATCTTTCGCCGCCGATCGACGCGTCGTGCTCTGAGTTGCGTCGCGTCAATCAGCAGCTACTTTGCATAAAGTTCGAGGATGTAGAAATCGGTGCCGTCGATGCGGGAGATGCGGCCTTCGCCGAAAGGAGGCCGGAAAAAATCGGTTGCGGGATATGATTTGCCTTTGATCGTGCCGTTTCCGCTCTCCTGACTCTTGGCCACGAGTTCGGGCGGAAACCACGATTCCGCTTCGACCTCAAACGCGGCCGGATCACCCGACTTGGTGACCGTTTCCGCGATTTTCGGCGCATCAGCGTCGGAGAATCTGAGCACCGCAATCAGTTTTCGCGCTTTCCCGCTTCCCGCCGCCGATTCTTCACGCCACAACGCTTCATCCGGATGAAAAGGCAGATTGACCAGCGCCTCAAACGCTTCTATGTCGTCGGCAGCGACCGCCGCAGGCGTTGAGGAAGTATTATCGGCGACGTTTGTGTTGCGGCTGTTTCCGTTCACTGTTTTTGAGCCGACGCATGCCGCCGTAAACAGAATCGAAAGCAACACCGGGAATGCAAGAAGACGCGGCGCAAAACTCATTGCGACAGTTTACGCGCGTTCGGTCCGGTAAGGCAAACAAATGCGTTTGGTCAATCGGTGACCGTTGCAATAAGATGAACTGAGTTCAAATGTGATTTTGGAACGATCTCAGAAAGCGGAAAATACTTGATTATGGCGGAATTTAAGAGTGCGGTGGAACCCAAGAGTGCGGAACTCGAACGATGGGAAAACGAGACATTAGGCAAGGTGCTTGAAAAGTCTCCCGAAAGAAAAAAATCGTTTGAAGGCGTTTCGCTTGAGCCCGTCGAAAGGCTCTACACGGCGGCCGATGCGACGGAAGAACCGGGATTTCCGGGCGAATATCCATACAAGCGCGGGATTCATCCGACGGGATATCGCGGCAAGCTCTGGACGATGCGCCAGTTTGCCGGATTTTCATCACCCGAAGAAACGAATCGCCGCTTCAAATATCTTTTGGAGCAGGGTCAGACCGGACTTTCGGTAGCATACGACCTTCCGGCGCTGATGGGGCTTGACTGCGATTCTCCGTTATCAGAAGGCGAAGTCGGCAAATGCGGCGTCGCGGTGACGAGTTTTGCCGATTTTGAAGTTCTTTTTGACGGAATTTTTCTTGAAGACGTAACCGTTTCGCAGACGATCAACGCTCCGGCCTGGATCTTTCTCGCCTTTTATGCGGCGCTCGCGGAAAAGCAGGGCGCGGATTTCAACAAGATATCCGGAACGCTTCAAAACGATATACTGAAGGAATACATCGCGCAAAAGGAATGGGTTTACCCGATCCGTCCGGCGATGAAACTGGTCATCGATACGTTTGAGTTTTCGGCGAAGCATCTGCCCAAATACAACCCGATCTCGGTCAGCGGCTATCACATCCGCGAGGCCGGTGCGACCGCGCTTCAGGAACTCGCGTTCACGCTCCGTGACGGCGTCGAATACGTCCAATACGGCGTCGACCGTGGGCTGAATGTCGATGAGTTCGTGCCGCGGTTGTCATTCTTTTTCAATGCCCACAACGACTTTTTCGAAGAGATCGCCAAATACCGGGCGGCACGGGTGATCTGGGCGAAGACGATGAAAGAGCGTTTTGGCGCGACCAATCCGCGGACGATGCAAATGCGGTTTCATACGCAAACGGCAGGCGTTTCATTGACCGTTCAGCAGCCGCTCAACAACATCGCGCGCGTCGCGATTCAGGCACTTGCCGGCGTGCTCGGTGGGACGCAGTCGCTCCATACCGATTCGTATGACGAGGCGCTGGCGCTTCCGACCGATCAGGCGGCGCTGATCGCGCTTCGGACGCAGCAGATCATCGCCGAGGAAACCGGTGTCGCGAACACCGTTGATCCGCTCGGCGGCTCTTATTATGTCGAGGCGCTGACGCAAAAGATGATCGACGGCTGTTTCGATTATTTCGAAAAAATCGACGGTTTCGGCGGCATGGTCGAAGCGGTCGAGATCGGATTCCCGCAGCGCGAGATTCAGGAGTCCGCTTATCAATATCAAAAGGCGCTCGAACGCAGTGAACAAACAATTGTCGGCGTCAACAAATATGCGATGAGCGAGGAAACTCACAAGACGGAGATCCTGCAGATCGATGAGAACGTCCGCGATCATCAGATGGCGCGCCTTGACGCAGTCAAGCGATCCCGCGATGCCGGATCCGTCGCGAATTGCCTTGAAAGACTCAAGAAAGCATCGCTCGCGGACGAAAATCTGATGCCGGCAACGATCGAGGCCGTCAAGGCCTACTGCACCGTCGAGGAGATCTGCACCGCGCTCCGCGACGTTTACGGCATTTACGAAGAGCCGGCGTTTTGATTTTGGACTTTAGATTTCGGATTTTGGATTGGTTGAAGCAAGACCGGCTCCGCGCGACCCGGTAGAGCGAGCTCGGACTGAAATGAATCCAACATTCTTCAGCGATCAAATGCTGTTTCGCGCTTGGCTTGAGGCGAATCATCAATCAGAGACTGAATTACTAGTCGGTTATTCCAAGGTTTCGACCGGGAAACCGTCGATGACCTGGTCTGAGTCGGTCGATCAGGCGCTGTGCTTTGGCTGGATCGACGGTGTCCGGCGCCGGATCGATGATGAAAGCTATTCGATCCGTTTCACGCCGCGAAAGCCGAAGAGCATTTGGAGCGCGGTCAATATCGCCAAGGTCGCCGAGCTTCTTTCCCGAGATCTGATGCATCCCGCCGGGATCGCGGCCTTTGAGCGCCGGACGGCCGACAAATCCGCGATCTATGCTTATGAGAACAAGCCTGAGGCATTCGACGCGGATCTCGAAGCGGCTTTCAGGTCGAATCCGTCGGCGTGGGATTTCTTCGAACTTCAGCCAAATGGTTACCGGCGCACGTTGATCTTTTGGGTGATGTCGGCGAAACAGGAAAAAACCCGACTTGAACGATTAATGAAACTGATCGATGCTTCCCGAAAAGCCGAGCGGTTGCGTTAATCGCGACCAGCCAATTCCATTGCAATCAGTAATCGAGCGGTCAACTTGAATGGAGGATCGCAGCCGAAAGCCTATCAAACGTCGTTTCACAATACTCGTCATGATCGCGCTCGTTCCGCAGGCGACAATTCCGTTCACGTTTTTGGCTCAGGCGTGAGCGGGTTTCGCCAAATGCCAGTTCCGAAAAACGTGGCGTTCCAGGTCGAGTGTTTGCGGCTCGAGGCAGTGAATTGATTCGAGCCGTGAGCTCTGAGCTGCGAGCTAGCAGACAAAGCCCAGGGGTGAATGATCGAGGTCGGAAGTTGATTCGAGCCGTGAGCTCTGAGCTACGAGCTACAAGACAGAGCTCACGGCTCAAAGCACAAAGCTCACAGCTCGAATTTTTTTGCTTGAAATGCGGTGGACGATTCTGGCATACTTCACTCCTCAAAAATCTCACAATGGAGCTCACAAAATGCAGGACTTCAGAAACCTCAATGTGTGGCGGAAAGCCCACGAACTCGTATTGCTTATCTATCGATTGACGGCGCATTTTCCGGCGGAAGAGCGCTTCGGCCTACGGTCGAATCTGCGGCGGTTGGCCACCGAGATTCCTTCAGCTATCGCTTCCGGGAGCGCCAAACGTAAGGATCCCGATTTCGCGCGCTGCCTCGATTCGGCGATTGGTTTTTCGGCCGTTCTCGAATATCACGCTTTGCTCGCGCGCGACCTCGAAATGTTTCGTGAAGCGGATTATAATGATGCCTACGAACAGATCGTCGAGGTTCGCAAGATGATCATCTCGCTTGCGAAACGGATTGGCTGAATTGTTCGGGAGTTATGCCGAAGCCAACCGATATCGCAATTCCGCTCTTCGCGCTGCTGATCGCGATTGAAACGATTCTCAGCGTGCGGTACGAAGCCAACTACGATCGCAAGGACATCTGGACGAACATCGGGCTTGGATTCGGAAGCGCATTTTTCGGTTTTGTTTTCGGATTCTTTCAGGCATTCATTTACAACCTCGTGTATGAAGGGGTTGCGCCGTTCAGGATGCCGATGGATGTCTGGTGGACTTGGGCAATCCTGCTGTTCGCCGATGACTTTTTTTATTATTGGTTTCACCGGATCAGTCATGAAGTCCGGTTTTTCTGGAACTTTCATGTCGTCCATCATTCGTCTAACCAGTACAATCTGAGCGTTGCGGTGCGGCAAAGCTGGTTTTCGGGGATCGCTCATTGGATCTTCTATCTTCCGCTGGCGTTGGCGGGCTTTCCGCTTTGGTCGTTCGTGTTCATGCACGGAATCAACCTTATCTATCAGTTTTGGATCCATACAAAGACGATCGACAGGTTGCCGCGCATTGTTGAGTATTTCTTGAACACGCCGTCGCACCATCGCGTGCATCATGGCGTCAACACCGAATATCTCGACCGGAACTACGGCGGTATCTTTATTTTTTGGGATCGGATGTTCGGATCCTTCGTGGAGGAGCGGGAAACTGTCCGGTATGGGATCATAAAGCCGATCGAGGGTTACAACATGCTCTGGATCAACACGCATGGATGGGTGGAGATGTTCGAAGCAATGCGGTCAAAACCCACCATCGCCGGCAAATTGAAGTGCATTTACGGCGCGCCGGCAATGGATGACTGAATTGTGTGACTGCATTTTGCGATGCATCAGACCAACGGGCTTGCCCGGCAAGTTTATTCGTTAATATACTGAGACTTATGAATTCACGAAAGATTCGCGTTTTGGTTGCGAAGCCCGGGCTGGACGGTCACGACCGCGGTGCCAAGGTGATCGCACGCGCGCTGCGGGACGCGGGAATGGAAGTAATTTACACCGGACTTCGTCAGACGCCTGAAATGATCGCTTCGGCGGCGCTTCAGGAGGATGTCGATGCGGTCGGGATCTCGATCCTTTCGGGAGCACACAATACGCTTTGCCCGAGGATAGTCGGCCTTTTGCGCGAGAACGGAATGGACGACACGCTGGTGCTTGTCGGCGGCATCGTTCCGCAGGAGGATATTCCCCAACTCAAACAGCAGGGCGTTTCCGAGGTTTTCCTTCCCGGTACTTCGACTGAAGACATCGTGAAATTTATTTCGGAGAACGTCAGGAGTCACAACTAGATGTACAAAAAACTTTTGACCGCAATGTTTGCGGCCGTTATGGTCGTGTCGATCGTCTTTATCGGCGATGCAACCAATTCAAATGGAAATCTTTCGGTCTCGGCTCAGGAGACGGTCGGTGTAAAGCGCAAGAAAAAGGGTATCATCCGGCGGACCTACGGCGGCGGCAAATGGGTTGTCCGCAAAACGTGGAACGGTACGAAATGGGTCAGCCGAAAGGTCTGGGTCGGATCAAAATGGACCGGCAAAAAAACCTGGAAGACCGGAAGAAAAGTCGTCAGCCGGGGAAAGAAGATTATTTATTGAGGTCAGACGTCAGATGGCAGATTTGGGAATTCGGATTTCGGATTTGGGATTTCGGATTTGGGATGTTGCTATTTACTGCTGACTGCTGACTGCTGACTGCTGACTGCTGACTGCTGACTACTGACTACTGACTACTGACTTATGAAATCAAAAGTGCGAGTTGCTGGCGGGCAGGGATTTTGGGGTGACCTGCTGACGGCGCCGATCGATCAGGTCCGCGGCGGAGAGATCGATTATCTGATGCTCGATTATCTCGCCGAGGTAACGATGAGCATCGTCCAGAAACAGCGTCAACGTGATCCGAACGCCGGTTATGCACGCGATTTCGTGACGCTGATGCGTGAGATCCTGCCCGATTGCGCCGACCGCGGTATCAAGGTTCTTTCGAACGCCGGCGGCGTCAACGTGATGGGCTGCGCGCAGGCGATCAAGGCCGTCGCCGCCGAACTCGGACTCGCCGACCGAATCAGGATCGGTGTCATCACGGGTGACGATATTCTTGGTAGGCTCGATGAATTCGCAGAACGCGGGGTCGAGATCACAAACATGGAAACGGGCGAACCGCTTTCTGATATCCGCGATCGGGTCCAGTCAGCAAACGTCTATCTTGGCGCGGAAGCACTTGTCGAGGCGCTTGGCAAAGGTGCGCAGATCATCGTCGGCGGGCGTCTAACTGATACCGGCCTGACACTGGCGCCGCTGATGCATGAGTTCGGCTGGAAATTCGACGATTGGGATCGGGTCGCCGCCGGAACCATCGCCGGGCATATCATTGAATGCGGCGCGCAGTCATCGGGAGGGAATTGCCAGTACGATTGGCAGAACATTCCCGATCTTGCAAACATCGGATTTCCGATCGTCGAAGCCGAACCCGATGGTTCGTTTGTCGTCACCAAACACGCCGGAACCGGCGGCCGGGTCAACGTCCAATCCGTCAAGGAGCAGCTTTTGTATGAGATGGGCGACCCGCACAGCTACATCACGCCGGATGTAGTCGCCGATTTCACAACCATCAATCTCGCTGCGGACGGTGATGACAGAGTCCGGGTTTTCGGGATCAAGGGGCACCCGAACACCGAATTCTACAAGGTTTCGATCGCATATTCGGCAGGCTGGAAGGCTGTCGGAACATTGGTCTATGCGTATCCGGACGCGTACTCGAAGGCAAAGGCAGCGGATCAGATTCTCCGCGCGCGGCTCGAACGGCTCGGGCTCAAGTTTGACGTTATTCTGACCGAATTTGTCGGCGTCAACGCGACGCACGGACATCTGTCAGGCGAACCGGCAAACGACATTCCCGAAGTCCAGCTCAGATTCGGAGTCCGCGGACCGAACAAGGCCGATGTGGAACGGTTCACGAAAGAGCTCGCGCCGTTGATTCTGACCGGGCCGCCGGCGGTGACCGGATTTGCAGGCGGACGGCCGAAGGTCGAGGAAATCATGGCTTATTTTCCGGCGCTGATACCGAAAAACCTGATTGAAACGAAGGTTGAGATCATATAGTTCAGGAATCGGAATCCGTGATTGTGATCTCGACATTGGTTCTTCTGAATTTCGAATATTCGAAATCTGCGGTGATCTTTGAAGTCACGGTCAAGCGTCCGTCCTTGCGTTCTACATCATTGAAAACAAACGCGATACGTTTTGGTAGAAGGATGCCGAAATCGCTCATCGTGTAATCAAGCGCCGACGAAAGCAACGGTTGAGAACCGTCCGTATCGATGATCACGTCGCGAACTTCACGCCGTATCTGATAAGTATCGCGGTCGATCCAAAGCGTGCCGCGAAGTCTCAGTTCGTTCGGCGACGTTCCTTTCGGCAGGTTCGTATTGATCGTGATATAGGCGCCGCTCTCACGCGACGGATTGAATGCGATCAGCGGATCGGGACGGGATTGCAGATATTTGACGACGAATACCGGCCGTCCATCAATGAGATCGGTTCCGGCTGTTTCAAAACGGATCGCGCCGCGAAGGTTCGGGCTGAGGACGGTCGCCTGATTGAGGGTCACGCCGTAAATATTCGTCGATTTGTCGTATCGCGTGCTTTCACGCTGAAGTTTGTCGAGTTCGGTGATTGAAGTCGTCGTCTTCGAAAGTTCTTCGAGCAGTTTTTCGCTTCGCCGTTTGGCGTCAGGAACGGGTTTTCCGTCGACCTCGAAAACGACGCGGAGCTCGGCCGAGCCATTGGATTTGCCGGATTGATAAACGAGCAGTTCGGAACGGACGGTCGAACGCTTTTTGATTTCGCCGCGGCCATTGAACCTGACAAACGTCTTGAGTTCGTCGCCGACGAGATTTGCGAACGCTTCGCGGTAGGCGATCGTTTGTTTTCTGGCCTCAGCCAGAACCTTGTCGATCGACGCAGGCTCCTGCGGCCGAACGGCAACGAACGCCGCGAGGGTTAGAATCAGCAAACAAAGGACTTTCATAAGGCTCCGCGGGGAGATGACATATTTGACCATATTTTGGAGATTCTTGAAACGAAAATGAGCGAAACTCCCGACCGATGGAAACGGATTTCGTCGCGAACGATCGCCGATTGCCGCGTCTTTACGGTTCGCGAAGACACGGCACAAAACGGCTCGGCGAACTCGACGTTCTTTGGCATCGAAAACCCCGATTGGGTCAATGTCATCGCAATCACGCCGGAGCGCGAGGTGGTTCTCATTCGGCAATTCCGGCACGGCGCCGGTGACGTGACGACTGAGATCCCCGGCGGGATGGTCGATGCCGGCGAAGAACCGGAGGCTGCGGCGCGGCGCGAACTTCTCGAAGAAACCGGTTTTACATCCGAAAAGTGGGTCCGGATCGGCGTCTCTGATCCGAATCCGGCGTTGCAGCAAAACACGATGCATCATTTTCTGGCGCTCGACGCCGTGAAATCGTCCGAAGTCGGGTTCGACGAGCATGAATCGGTGGTGGCCACGCTGGTCCCGGAAGCCGACATCGGAAAACTGATCGCATCGGGCGAGATCCGACATTCGCTTGTGATTGCGGCTTTTTATTTCCATGGACTTTTCAAACTTGACGGCTGATGAATATCTCGCTTCCAAAATTGATCCTGTTCGCGTTGGTCGGCGTTTTCGTCGCCCAAATCATGTTTTATTATCCGAATCTTCCGGCGCAAATCGCGACGCATTTTGACGAGTTGGGGCGTCCGAGCGAGATCATGCCGAAACGTCTTTTCATGACGTTTGAAGCGGCATTGTTGCTTTTGATCCTGACGGAGACGACGCTGATTCCGGTGATCGTCGAGCGCCTTCCTTCGCGCTTCGTGAATATTCCGAACCGCGGCTATTGGCTGGCCGAGGAAAGGCGTGCGGAAACATTTGCCGCGATCCGCCGGGCGTTTGATTCGCTCGGCGTGGTACTTGTCACCTTCTTTATCGTCATCAACCAGATCGTCTTCAGGGCGAACATCATGCGCGAGAACTTGTCGGCCCTGGTCTTTTTTGCGTTTTTTGGCGTTTTCCTGATCGTCATGATCGGCTGGATGTATTTGCTAATTCGCCGATTCCGAGTAGTTAAACCATTATGAAAGTAGAACTTACAAAGTTGGCTCATGCCCGTTCGGGCGACAAGGGCGACACCGCCAACGTCGGTGTCATTGCGCTTCACGATTTTATCTATCCGATTCTGGTCAGGGAAGTTACGGCCGCGCGCGTCAAGGCGCATTTTGGCGAGATTGTTAAGGGACCGGTTGAACGATTCGAACTGCCGAATCTCGGCGCGCTCAATTTTCTTCTCCATGAAAGTCTCGGCGGAGGCGGAACGCTCAGCTTGATGACCGACGCACAGGGGAAGACAATGTCGACGGCTCTATTGCGGATGAAGATCGATCTGAGCGACGAAGAAGCGGCCCGCGCCGGCGTGTAGGCGGTCAGTGATCGGAATCTCATCTTGCCCGTCAGTCATTTGGCCGACGCGCGTTCAGATTCGGAATAGTTCGCCCGATAACGGGCCACCGGAGAAAAACCCCATGTTTCGCAATATGTTTCGATCACTTATCGTCCTGATGCTCAGCGGTTCGGTTCTGGCCCAGTCCTCGGTTCCGCCGTTGATGGGTTTTTCAGTTGAAGGATCTGTCATGCAGCGCGCGACCGAGGCAGCATTCGATCAATCGCTGAAGCCCGAGAATCTTCGATCCTGGATGAAGTTCCTCAGCGCAAGTCCGCATCACGTCGGTTCAAAAAAGGGACTTGAGAACGCCGAGTTCATGGTCGGGCTTTTCAAATCATGGGGTTTCGACGCCAAGATCGAGCGATTCGACGTGCTTTTCCCGACCCCGAAAACCCGAATTCTTGAAATGCTCGCGCCCGAAAAATTCACCGCCGGACTCGATGAGCCGGTGCTCGCGCAGGATTCGACCTCGGGGCAAAAAGATGAGCAGCTTCCGGCCTACAACGCGTTCTCGATCGACGGTGACGTGACGGCGCCGTTGGTGTATGTAAATTACGGGATTCCGCGCGACTATGACGAACTCGAACGGCGCGGGATCGACGTCCGCGGAAAGATCGTTATTGCCCGCTACGGCGGAAGCTGGCGCGGGATCAAGCCGAAGGTCGCGGCCGAACGCGGTGCCGTCGGATGCTTGATCTACTCCGATCCGCGCGACGACGGCTACTATCAGGGCGATGTTTATCCGTTGGGCGCATGGCGCAATGAAAACGGTGCGCAACGCGGATCGGTGGCCGACATGCCGGTCTTTCCGGGCGATGTGCTGACGCCTGGATACGCTGCGGTGCCGGGCGCGAAACGGCTTGATCGCAAGGATGCTCCGACGATCACCAAAATCCCGGTAATGCCGATCTCATATTCCGACGCGCTCCCGATGCTGCGGTCGCTGACCGGGCCGGTCGTTCCGGATTCCTGGCGCGGAGCGTTGCCGATCACCTATCACTTTGGCGGAAGCGAGACGACGAAGATCAGGCTCAAGCTCGAATTCAATTGGGACATCAAACCGGCGTACAACGTCATCGCCAAACTTCCGGGCACCGAATTTCCGGACGAATGGATCATCCGCGGCAATCATCACGATGCCTGGGTCAACGGCGCAAGCGACCCGATCAGCGGTCTCGTCGCATTGCTCGAAGAAGCGCGTTCGATCGGTGAACTTACGAAATCAGGATGGAAGCCGCGGCGGACAATCGTTTATGCCGCATGGGACGCGGAAGAACCCGGATTGATCGGCTCGACCGAATGGGTCGAGCTGCACGCCGAAGAACTGGCTAAGAAAACGGCCGTTTACATCAACACCGACTCGAACGGACGCGGTTTTCTGGGAATGGGCGGATCGCACACGCTTGAACGGTTCATCAACGAGGTTGCCCGATCGGTTCCCGATCCGCAGATCAAGGTCAGTGTCTGGGATCGGCTTCGCGCGAACCAGATTGTGGCCGCCGGCGGACTTGCGAAATCCGAATTGTCGAAGAGATCGGATCTTCGGATTTCGGCGCTCGGGTCAGGCTCGGACTACACGCCGTTTCTGCAGCACATGGGAATTGCCAGTCTCGATCTCGGTTTCGGCGGCGAAAGCGGCGGCGGATCGTATCACTCGGTTTACGACTCGTTCGACCACTACACGCGGTTCGGCGACACCAACTTCGAATACGGTGCGGCGTTGTCAAAAACGGCGGGCCATGCGGTTTTGAGGCTCGCAAACTCGGATGTTCTGCCGTTCGAATTCACTAACTTCGCCGATACGGTTGGGGTTTATGTCAACGAAGTAATGAGGCTGGCGGATACGATGCGGGCAGATACCGAGGCGATGAACGAATTGATCGCAAACGGGATGCTCGAAGCCGTTCAGGACAAACGACGCACGTTTGTCGTGCCGAAAACGCAGAAACCGGTTCCGGTGATCGACTTTTCACCGCTGAAAAACGCATTGGTGCGTTTGCGTGAGACGGCGGAAAGGTTTGAGTTGGCGTCAAAGGGCCGAAAGATCTCGCGGTCTGAGCAGATCGAGCTGAACGCGATCCTGTTGCGGGCTGAACGGTCCTTGACAAACCCCGATGGACTCCCGAAACGCCCGTGGTTCCGGCATCAGATCTATGCTCCCGGATTCTACACGGGTTACGGGGTGAAAACCCTGCCCGGCGTCCGGGAGGCGATCGAACAGCGTGAGTGGGACGACGTTGACCGTCAGATCAAATCGGTTTCGGACACACTCGACCGATTTGCGGATTCGATCGACCGCGCCGCCAGACTTGGTGCAACTTCTAGTGCCCGATGATCTGAATGCTTGTGACGTCCGAAATGAAAATCCGGCTTCCGGCAGGGTAGAGTCCGGCAAGATAACCGTCGCGGTCGAGTTCGGTTTCGCTGCCGTCCGCTTTTGAGATCCTCAGCAACGCCGGACTGAACGAGGTGACAAATCGCTCAATGATGATCGAATCGCCACCGATCCAGAACCTGGAAACATTTTTCGTGATTTCGACCGGTTGACCTCCGGCTTTTGGAAGTTTCATGAGTCGTTTCGGGCTGTCGCCTTCAAGGAAGTAAAAGTCGTTCGAATCGAGCCGCAAAGAACCTACGGGGCGGTCAGTCGCTGCCGAAAAAATACTTTCCGACGCTCCGCCCTGTTTTGGAACGCGATGAATGCCGTTCCGCTCGATCCAATAGACGTTCGCTTCGTCGACGCACAGTCCATGCGCGCCGCCGCGAGGACCGGTCAGATTGACGGGTTGACCGCCCTTCTTGGGCGCTTTCGAAACGTGCCCAGGAACCATTCCTTCGCCGACAAACGGGATCCAGTAGACCGAATCGACATCAGTCATGATCTGCGAAACCGGTGCGACGGAAGCGATGAGTTCGGCGTCGCCGCCCTTTTTCGGAATACGGCGCAGCCCGTTTGCCGAAAAATAGACGTGTGATTCATCGATCGCGAGCGCTGACGTCTCCGGAATCAGATCGCCGCCCTTGAACAGAATTTCAGGCTTCCCGCCGGAAAGCGGCATTTTCATCAGGTTGTTCGTTCCTTCGTTTCTTGCGGCGATAGTGCCGCCCGTGACGAAGTACAAGGTTTCGGCGTCTGAGATAAGCGCCGAAGGATGGTCGAGTCCACCGGCGACAAGCCGCGCGTTCGACCACTTCCTCGGCGCGGGCTCGCCACATCCTGAAGCAATGATCAAGAGCATAATCACCGCGACACTGATGTTCAGCAAATTGTCTTTCATAACCGATTCCTAATTACGGTACGCAGCCACTTAAAACGGCCCGGCAAATCTCGATCGATCAATCTGCACGCATGGGGCGAATCCGAACCATAAATACCCGCGATAATTGATCGCCGTCTATCTTAGTCGGCATTCTGCGTTCGGTAAAGCTCGTGACCGGTGACGTGCGCGCACCGATCACAAAACCTGCGCGTTGTGGATTTGCCAGCCGCTTTCCAGCGGATTCCGCCGAGATCCCAGACCGAAAATTCGGAAGAGCATTCGAGACACCGGACCATCCACGCGCGGGAGTCGCGCACCAATGCGGCGGACCATGGTCCCGGAAGCAGCCTGCGGACAAGATTCTGAATCGCACTCATCCTCTTAGAACCCAATTAACGGCTGGCCGTAAAACGCGTCAGTTTTGAATTGCTGGAGGTCAACCTGATCCTCTTTGATCGGCAAAACCCTGTTCGGAACAATGAGTCCGGTTCCGGTGACTCCGTTTCTGTCGGCAACGCCATTTTCGATGATCTTTCCGTCGGCACCAACTGAAAACGCGGCAATCCGGGCAAGTTCGCCATCAAGAAGGACCCTAATTTCATAACTTCCGGGATTCCGACTGAAGACGTGATAGGTTTTGTTTCCACCAACGCGGTCAAACTGGCGCGCATTGAAGAAGCTGAACGTCCATTTTTCCCAACGGTAGCGGTTCTCGTCATCGCCATCAATGAAGACATAGTCCGACTGAACCGAACCGCCGACCTCGGTGTTCGATACCTGCTTCCCGTTATGAAAAAGATAGGCTTTGATCCGGCCGGTAAATGCACCGCGGAACCACATCGACGATTTGAAGACAGGAGAATCCCGGTCCTGTGCCCCGTCGAAATCGAGATAAGCCATTGGAAGCATCCTCGGGATGAGGCGTTCCCGCAAATGCCTTTCCGACCTTGAATTTCCCTTCGTACATGACCTTCGAGGTTCCCTGCAGTGAGTTTTTCAACGTGATCCGGAACCCGAAGATCCCGGTCGAAATAGACGATCGCTTATCGGTCCAGCGCGGAACGGCCTCAGACTCAAAGGACCGGAGATCGCCGGGTGAGATCGCGAACGGATCGGAATCGATGCTGTACCAGGCCTTCCCGTCCGGATTGAAGAAGTCGAACGTGAAGTAGCTGCCGTCATCGATCGGGCCGGTTGCCGCGAATCTGAGTCTCGGCATCCACGACCAGAAGTTCTTGGCCGCCGGCTGCTTCCAGTAGTTGACGTCCTTAACGCATCCGACCTTAAGCGTCGGTTTGATAATCGACGCGGCCGGCAACGACTTGCCGAACCCGTCAGCCGCCTGTCCCGCGCCATTGACCGCACACATGAGCAACGTCAAAACGATTGTAATTATGGATTTCATTTTATTCATTCAGCCAACCAAGATCACGAATCCCCGGGGGGGGCACCGCTCATTCGGCAGTGCCGCCGCGACCGCGACGTTATTGATCAGGTTGTTGCGGATGGCAGCCCGCCACTGGGTCGGGCTGCCGCCGAATTTCAGTTCTTTTTGATCAGCGTCGGATTGTCTTTGACGAGCTTGTCAGCCTTGTCGCCCAATTCCTGCGCCTCCTTCGTCATTTTCTGGATTTTCGGCACGAGTTCGGCCACCGCATCGGTGTATTTTCCCTTCGACTTCGACTCGATCAACGCATTCGGGATCTTCTTCAGCTCAGCCGAATACTCAGAGCGTTTCTTCATCTCCTGAGCCTTGGTTTGAAGATATTCGCGAAATTGATCGGCGACCTTGAACTTCGATGCCTCATCAAACTTGTCGCCGGCTTTTTTGAAGTTCTCCTCCATCGACGAGTAGATCTTGATCAGGTCCCGGCCATAATCACGAACTTCCTCAAGGTCAGAATCATTCTCGATTGCGGCTACCTTTTTGTCGTATTCACTTCCTTTTCCCGTGGCTTCCGTCGCCGCAGAGTTGGCGTCGGTGACGAACTTGTTTGCCTCGGAAACGCTTTGGTTCGCTTTTTCCGTTTCATCGCTCGAACAGGCGATTCCCGTAATCAAAACCGCGATTGCGGCGAAAATTGCCAGTTTGTTTTTCATATTTGTTTCTCCTTTTGAACTTGTTATTGAACGGCAAACCCGGAAACCGGGTTACCGAAGAGCATTTCGGTCTGCCAGGCATTGGCGTTGATCGTGCCGTCTGACGCGCCGACGATCCGCGTCGGAATCAGCATTCGTACTCCGCCGAGATTTGCAGCCTTCGCAAATCCGTTGTCCGCAATCTTTCCGTCGCGTCCGACCGTGAACGTGGCGATCCTGACGATTTGATTGTCGCGCGTCACTTTGACCTCATAACTGCCTGGATTCTTGTCGAGAAAATAGTTCTGCGAATAGTCGGACATACTTGTATCGCGGTTGAACCCGCGGACCGTCATGAAATCCGCCTGGACAATGGTATACCGATGGTGCGGTTCGTCGGCGCCGCTCGTAAGCCGTTCGGGCAGCGTGACATAGGCTTTGCCGACCTGTTTTCCGTCTTTGAACAAAAACGCCTGGACGCGCTCTGCAAGTGTATCGCCGCGCAGGCAAACCTGAAGCGCAAGATTCGGAACGTTCTCGTCGATTTGCGGGTTCAGCCACAAATATCCGAGCGGAAGGTGCCAGTCATAATCGACCATGAATTCCTTTTTGCCCTTGTTCTCGGGAATGCTCTGATCGAGCGTCAGTTGGGTAACCCGGTATTTTCCCTCAAACAGGATCTTATCGACGCCTTCAAGCGCGTTTCGGAACCGGATCCGGAAATTAAACGTCCCCGATTCGATAGACGCAAGCTTTTCCTCAGTGCCGGTGTCGACCGGCTCCGGTTTGATGGTCTCCCAAACATCGTCGTCAAGCGTCGGCGACTGCATGTTGACGGTTGTCCAACGCGAGCCGTTGGCGCGATCGAATTCGGCAAAAAGTTTTCCGCCCGAAGGAATCGGACCGAGAACATCGAATCTGATCTTTGGAAACCACGAGTTCGTGTTGTAAACCGGCTCGGCGGCCTTCGGATCTTTCCAATAACGAACGTACTTCATCGGCGTGATGAAGATGGTTCGCTTGAGCAACGTCGGCTCGGCTCCGATTCCGGCAACCGTTCCGGACAACATCATAAAAATAGTCAGTAATAGTTTTTTCATCTTCTCTTGTCCACATGGCGTTTTACCGCCTTTTTATACCGGTTTTCGATTCGATTCAGACTTAGGAGCGGCCCGGCGTTGCCCAGCTCGGTTTCGATCATACGAGACGGTCCCGGCCGGGCCTTCCCGGGGGTAGAACGTCAATTGCCGAATTGTCCGAATCGCTGCTAAAGTTCTTCGGATCAGGTCCGGCCGCACCGGTTTCGGCAGCCGGTTGCGACGAGGGGCGGGACAGATCCGAATTGCAAAGCGGGCAAGTTGATTCCGAAAACATGGACGGGCCCCGACTGATCTCGATGGTTCGCATGGTAATCGTCCGCTTTATTTTTTTCATTTCTGAGAATCCCTGCCGGGCCGAAACGATCGTCACTGTCTTTACGCTCGCACAGCCTCGTTGATAGCCTCAATTTTGCACAAGTCATGGTGAATGTCGTTCTCAAAAGGTGAATTCTCTGGTAAATTATGGTGACCCGTTTCGGTGAAAAACGGTGAATTTCGGTGAATACAGCCGAATCTGACATGTGCTTATGGATTCGAACACCTCCCGATATCTGGCGTTTGAGGATTTCGTGATCGACACGCGCCGCCGGACATTAATGCGCGACGGCGTCGACTTGCCGATCTCGTCGCGGCAGTTTGATCTTTTGTTGGTGCTGATACGCAATGAGGGTCGGACTTTGACTCACGATGAACTTCTGGACGAGGTGTGGGCCGGAACCTTCGTCGAGCAATCAAATCTGAAAAAAGGAATTTCGGGACTCCGCTCGGTCCTCGGCGAAACACCGTCATCGTCCGCATACATCAAAACGATCCCGCGCAAAGGCTATTCATTCGTTTCGCCCGTTCGGGCGTTCGATGAAGAGCCGCAAACGGTTTCGGTCGTCGCGACTGAAATCGTCGTCGAAGAGGAGATCATCGATGACGGCGGTGCCATTTCCGATAGGCCGGGGAACCGGGCGCGGCAACTGTTGATCACCGCGCTGATCGCCGGACTGCTTCTGATCGGTGCCGCGGCCGCGCTGCGCATATGGCGGAGCGCCCGCCCAGAGGCAAGCGGATTTGTCGCCGATCGCATCCGGATTGCACGCGTGACAGATGACGGCAACTGTTGGGATGCGTCGATCTCGGCCGACGGCAATTTCATTTTATGCGGCCGGCGGCTGAAGGACGGCTGGGCGCTTACCGCAAGGCAGATTGCGGCGAGCAGCGAGATTATACTGGTCCAACCCGAGAAGGGAAATTCATTCTATTCATTCCGCGTTTCACCCGATGGCGGAAGCGTCTTTTACATATTGAACAGCGCAACTGATGACTTCCGGAACGGGCTATACCAGATACCGTTTCTCGGCGGAGCGCCGCGGAAAATCGCCAATAACGCCGCCGGACATATCACGGTTGCGCCGGACGGCCGGAGTCTCGCGTTCGTCCGGATCGCCGGCGGGGAAAGCCGGATCGTGGTCATCGGAACCGACGGCACCGGTGAGCGTCAGGTGAACGTTTATGGCGCCGGGCACCGCGTCTGGGGGCTGAACTACTCCCCCGACGGCGGGTCGCTATTATGCTCGGTAAGACGGCAAGACGCCGACAAGATGACCGGATTCGTCGAGGAACTGGATCTCGAAGGCGGTTCATCGAGGCGCATTTTTGAATCGGCTGACAGTGCGGTCTTCAGTGCCGCGTGGCTTGCCGATCGATCGGCGATGATCCTCGGTCTGCGCGACCCGGCGACGCAGGATCAGCAGATATGGCAATTCGCGGTCGATTCCGGTTCGCTGTTCAAGGTTACGAATGACCCGAATTCATATCGGTTTCCGGCAATAAACAAGGCCGGTACGATCATCCTCGCAACCCAGGAACGGATGCCGGCTACGTTAATCGTTGCCGATCCGCGATCGGACTCACGGACGTCGTTCACTGCTGACGAAGCAAAGTATTCAAATGTTTCATGGATCCCGGGCGGACGGATCATGTTCACATCGTACGAATCGGGCGGAAATGCCGTCTGGGTGATGAATACGGACGGTTCCGGGCGCCGACGGCTGACCGACGGCAACGACAAGACTGAACTAAGTCCACGACTGGCGGGTGACGGAAAGACCGTCGTTTTCAATTCGGCTCGAGGCGGGACACATGCCCTGTGGAAAGTCGGGCTCGACGGGCTCGGGCTTGATCAGATTACGCCGAACAGTCCCGACATGGTTTGGGAAGGCCGGATCTTGAACGACGGTGAATCGGCCGTCTGGCAATCTCAGGGGGCTGATGGGAACTTTCTTTGGCTCAGACGGAATGCGGCCGAACAGCGGCGCGTTTCGGAGCGCGAGATCCACATCTGGGACCTATCCCCCGACGAAAAGATGATCGTCGCCGGAATTGCCGATTCTGCCGGCAAAGGCGGGATTGAGATAATTTCGCTCGAAACCGGTGAAACCGTGCGGCGGTTTGACGCCGTTCCGGAATACATTCTCCGATGGTCCCCTGACGGTCACATCATATACGATACCCAGATCGGCGGCCGGATGGAGGTTCGCCGGCAGTCGGCCGATGGCGGAAATCCAAAGTTGATTTTTGAACGCGACGGTGAGATCAACGAGATCCTTCAAAGTTTTGACGTTGAACCCGGAAGCGGCCGGATTGCGTACTCGATTTCGAAACTGCTGGTGGATGCGGTTACGATCAGAGGCGCGGACTCAAAATAGTTGCGGGCCGCCGATCCCAAAATTCCGGACAGGAGAAACAAGAGATGAACGATCTAATTTTGATATCGACCGTGGACGGCATCGCCACCGTTGCGCTGAATCGGCCGGAGAAGCGAAACGCGCTGAATGACGCTCTGATCCGTACGCTGACTGCGGAGTTTGAACGGCTCGACCAGGATCAGGAAATTCGCGCGATAGTTCTCAGGGCGAACGGCGATGACTTTTGTTCGGGGGCGGATCTGTCCGCGCTGCAGAAGATCGCCGAAAGCGACGTCGTTGAAAATCTCGACGACGCACGCGTTCTGCTGAGGCTGTTTGCCGTGATCCGGGCCGTCCGCGTTCCGGTGATCGCGGCCGTTCGCGGCCGGGCGCTCGCCGGCGGAGCGGGTCTCGCGACGGCGTGCGATGTCGTGCTTGCGGCGAGATCGGCCAGGTTCGGCTATCCGGAAGTTCGGATCGGATTTGTTCCGGCAATGGTGATGGCGATCCTGCGCCGCAATGTTTCCGAAAAACGCGCATTCGAGATGGTCACGCGCGGCTTCGATTTCGGTGCCGAGGAGGCCGAGCGTGTCGGACTGATCAATCGCGTTTTCGACGACGAAACGTTTGACGCGGATCTTGAAGCCTTTATCGCGCCTTATCGGCGAACATCGCAATCCGCCGTGATGCTCTCGAAGAAACTGCTTTATCAGATGGACGGGATGAACTTCGACACCGCGCTCGAAGCCGGAGCCGCGGTCAACGCGATCGCTCGGATGACCGAAGACTGCCGGAACGGAATCGCGAAATTCTTGAAACAATAGAATTGATCAGTTAAGCGATTTGAACATTTCGGCGGCAGCTTTGCGCTCGGCCAGAATCTGCGGATCCGTCGCATTATCCGTCCGCTTCAGATATTCGGCGAGATCCGCTTTCGCTTTCGCCCTATCGCCCATTTCGGCATACAGCATTCCAAGTCGGACGAAGACGTTTTTCGAGGTCGGCAGCAATTCGGTCCGGGCTCGCAGGCGGGCGCTTTCGAGCTCCTCAAGCGCGCCGGTTTTGTTGCCCTTCAGATACATGACGACGGCGATCTTCTCGGTCAGCGCGGCATAATAGATCGGGAGCCGCTTGCGGGCCTCGCGCAGAAATCGCTCGGCGCCGACGAGATCGTTTTTCCTCTGCAGCGCAACGGCCAGCGCCTCGTACGACTGAAAAAGCGTGTAGGCATTGAGATTTGCATTCTCCATTTCGGTGACCGTCCGCAGATCCCAGACCGCTTCCTCAAATTTTCCGGCACCGATCAACGATTGCGCACGGCCGAGATATGCGTTTGCCGTCGGTTCGACGTCGAGCGAAGCGTTGAAAGCGGTGATCGCTTCATCGAACCGTCCGGCGGTCGAAAGCGCGGTGCCGTACTGCGCCATAGTTGAAGCGGATTGCGGATCGATCCTTGCCGCGTTCTCCCAGAGTGAAAGGTTGCTTTGCCAGGCACGATTCGCGACGACCGTCCGAACCGCAAACGGGACTGCGATGACAATTGCTCCGATAATCATTGCGCGGCTGCTAAGTCGGGATTCAAGCGCGGCAACGATCAGCGCCGCGAATCCGAACAAGGGCAGGTAAAGATAACGGTCGTGAACGATCTGATCGGCCGGAAAAGCGGCCAGATTGAACGCGCCGGCAAGCGGAAGAAGGAAAATCGCGGCCGCGATCGCGATTTTGAACGAACGCCGGGCAAGTAGCGCGATGATGATGGCGATCGTGATCGCGACCATTGCCGGGATCAGGAAACCGAGCAGGTCAAACCCTTCAACCGGCCTCATCGGATAATTGATCGAGATCGTAAGCGGGAATACCAACTGTTTGAGGTAGAAAAGAAAAACTGCCGGGGCGCTGAAAAAAGCGCTTTGCACAGAGGCCGCGTTCTCGACCGCATGTCCGAATTTGCCGATGACGATCAATCTGGCGCCGAAATAGGCCACGGCGACCAAAGCGTACGGTATCAACGCGGTCAGCGCCGGCCGCGTGAAACAACGCGTCGCCGCGCCGTCGCGTCCGGCGACGATAAGAAAAATCGGAAGCGCCATGATCGCGATTTCCTTCGCGCCGAGCGCAAAGGTGAACATTACGATCGACAAAAGCATCGGCAACAGCCGGCCATTCTCCCTTCTGTCCTCGGCAAACCAAAGGGAACCGAAAAAAAACAGCGATGCCAGCAGATCGGGCGAGCCCGAGATCCAGGCGACCGATTCCGAATGCACCGGATGGACCGCGAAGACGAGCGCTGCGGCAAACGCCGATTCCGGCGAAAATTCCCAGCGCCTGAACATCACGAAACCCAATACACATACCGCGACATGAAGCAGGATATTCGTGATATGCCAGCCCGCCGGTCTCAGACCGAAGAGATTGAAATTGATGATATGCCAGGCCGTAAAGGTCGGACGCCAGTAGTTGCTGGCGGTCGTGTTCCCGTCACCTTTGAACGCCCAGACATCGGAGGTGAGTGCTTTGCCGGCGAGAGCGGGTTCCTGAATCAACGGATTGCGACCGATCTGGCGGACGTCGTCGTAAACGAATTCACCGGAGATCGAGTTTGCGTAAACCGCCAATGCAATGGCGGCGATTATCAGGATCCAGCGGAGGTCGTTCTTGATGATCTGCATATTCGGGGGAATGATCGAAGTCAGTTTAGGCGCGGAGCCGTTTCAATGCAAATTCAAGCGGATCGTCAGCGATGGCGTCAACGAGTCCGATCCGCATCGCTTCTTCCGCCGGTACCCGCCTTCCGGTCAAAAAAATCTCAAGTGCACGTGCTTCGCCGACAAGACGCGGCAAGCGCTGTGTTCCGCCCCAGCCGGTCATGATCCCGAGATTTCCGCCTGGATGAGAGAATTCCGCCGCCGGCGACGCGAACCTCGAACGGCATGACATCGCAAGATCGAATGCGCCGCCGAAACAGAGACCGTTGACCGCGGCCACCGAATCGGCCGCGGTGACCGAGTTCATCAAGTGCTGGCCGCGAAGCGCGAATTCCCGCGCCTGATCCGCACTGACGGCGGCGATCTCGCGCAGGTTCGCTCCCGAAGCGAAGATTTCCCCGGTTCCGGTCAGGATCAATTGGCGGCGGCTGTTCCGAACCATCTCGACAATCCGCGTCAGTTCTTCGAGCACCGAAATGGAGAGCGGGTTGCGCTCATCGGGGCGGATGAACGTGACGATCGTGATGCTGCCGACCTCTTCGTTTCTGAGGGCCTTGTCCATTTATCCCGTGATGATATTTCAGCCGGGGCGGATACTGCAACGGCGAATTGAACCCTAAATGAACAAAAAAGGGTTTTGTCCGCGAAATCCGGAAAAGACTCGTCATTGCGCGCATGGAAGACGTTTGTTTCGCGGACTTCGCGTTTTTGGCGGGCAAAATTCCGGTTGGATAATCCGGGTTGAATTCGATCCTTACGAATGTTAGTTATTAAAGTATGTTCAGAAGCAACAAAGCGCATCCGTGGCATGGAATTCCGATCGGCGAAAACGTCCCGGATGAGGTCACGGTTTTTATCGAGATCGTTCCGCGCGACACTGTCAAGTACGAAGTCGACAAGGAAACGGGCTAT
>JBGASE010000159.1:0-7935 GCA_044229875.1 Pyrinomonadaceae bacterium
TTTCGATGATCGGCTTCTGGTCGCTGGCGTTCGTTTATTTCTGGACCGGCGCCCATCACATGATCCACGGACCGATTTCGCAATGGCTCCAGACGATCACGATCGTTTTCTCGGTGATGCTTCTGATCCCGGTGTGGGCCGCGGTTTACAACTTTTTCGCGACGATGAAAGGTCAATGGCATCAGCTCCGCGACAATGTCGCGCTCAAGTTCCTGATGTCGGGCGTCGTCTTCTATCTGCTGACATGTTTTCAGGGTCCGATGCACAGCCTTCACGTCGTCAACGCGATCGTTTCAAAGACCGACTGGATTCCCGGACACGCCCACATGGCGGTGCTCGGCGCCTTCTCATTCTTTGCCATCGCTGGAACCTACTACATGATTCCGCGGGTTTACAAAACCGAACTTTACTCAGTCGCGCTCGCAAACTGGAGTTTCTGGCTGCTCCTGATCGGCGGACTCGGATTCTTCGTCACGCTTTGGCTGGGCGGATTCTGGCAAGGCTGGCAATGGAACGATCCGAACATCCCGTTCATCGATACGGTCGTTGCGCTCAAACCCGTATGGTCGGTCCGGCTCGGATCGGGATTCCTGATGTTCGGCGGAATCGTCGCATTCGCCTACAACGTGCTGGCGACGATCATCGGCGCGAAGGGCGCCGATGCCGAAGCTCAACCGGCGGCCGTCTCGGCCTGACGCCGATGATCTCATGCCGTCGTCGAGACGAGGCATTTGGAGGAAAATATGTTACAGAAAGCTGATTACAACGCCGCATTTTTTGTCGCCGCCGCGCTCGTCCTGTTCTTTATCGGCGGATTGCTGACGACCATCGTCCCGCCGCTGATCGACGCCAGCTGGTCGAAACCGTTCGAGAATTCGGATCCGAACAATGGTCCGACCGGAAAACTAAGGCAACTGACCGAGCTTGAACAGCACGGTCGGCAGATCTATGTTCGCGAAGGCTGCTGGTACTGCCACACGCAGCAGGTCCGGACGATCCTTGCCGACACGAAGCGCTACGGTTGGAAACGCGTCGACGCCCCGGTTTCGACGCCCGACGAATTTGTTTATGACAGTCCGCACCTTTTCGGCACCAAGCGAACCGGTCCGGATCTGGCACGCGTCGGGGGAAAATACGAGGCTCAATGGCACCGCGCGCATTTCCGAAATCCGGCCGATCTTGTTCCGGGGTCGATCATGCCGCCGTTCCCGTGGATCGCGAACGACGAAAAGGAATTTACGGCGATTGTCGCCTATATGCAGACGCTCGGCCGCGCCAAAAACTGGCGGCCCGACGGCGACTACGCAAAATGAACACGGCCGACGTCAGACGTCTGACTTCTGACATCTGACGTCTGACTTCTGACTTCTGACCATGGACTACACATATCCAAGCGTTTACTTCGCATACTTCTTCTTCCTGATCGTCGCACTCGGGGCACTCTATTTCTTTCTCCGAACGCGACGGGACGGGTATTGGGGCGAAAACAGCGAAGACGTGAAATATCGAATGTTGAATGACGAGGAACACGGAGACGAAAATGGAAGAAAATAACGAAAACAAGGAACTCAAAGAATACGCCGATGGCTGGATGACCGAACGCCGCGGAACGGATGCACCGATGTTTCTGAAAGCCGCATTCGTCATTATCCCGATCGGAGCGCTGATTTATTTTATGGTCTATATGAACGGCGAAACGTTTCATTCAGATCGCGGCCCGCTGGTCGCCGCGTTCAACAAAGCGACCGGCACCGCCAACGGCTTCATGTATTTCGTCGGCGCGCTGATCCTGATCTATGCCGCGATCCTGATCATGTTCGCGTTCAAGAAGTTTAAGGACTGAGGGACTTTGCGATTTTCAATTTGCGATTTGCGATTTGCGATTTGATCGGCGCCGAGAAAGCTCTATCGATCGCGAATCGCGAACCCGAAGAATCAATCGCAAATTGCAAATCTGAAATCGAAAATGAATAACGAAAGCCTAAATTTTGAAGTCGCCGACCAGAAGGACGCTGATTACTGGATGCGGATGGTGAAGTGTCAGGACGCCTGTCCGGTGCACACCAACGCCTGCGGTTATGTAACGGCGATCGCCGAAGGCCGTGATCTCGACGCATACAAGATCGCCCGTGCGACGAATCCGTTCGCGTCGATCTGCGGCCGCGTCTGCGGCGCGCCGTGCGAGGCAAATTGTCGTCGCGGCTCGCTCGATACACCAATCACGATCCGCGCACTGAAGCGTTTTGTCAACGAACAATTCGGTCCCGAATCCGGAGATTTCACTCATTACCGCGAAGGATGCAATACGAAGATGCTGCCGCCGGAAAAGGGCGACGGCGAACGGATCGCAGTTGTCGGCGCGGGCGTCGCCGGCCTGACCGTCGCGCACGATCTGATACAGCTCGGCTACAAAGTGACCGTTTTTGAAGCATATGACGCGCCCGGCGGCATGCTGACCGCCGGCGTCCCGATTTATCGATTGCCGCGTGAGCTGGTTCAGGCCGAGATCGACGCGATTCTTTCGATGGGCGTCGAGCTCAAATGCAATATGCGCCTCGGACGCGATTTCACGATCGAAAGTCTCCGAAAAGACGGTTACAAGGCGATCTTTTTGGGAATCGGGCTTCAGAAAGGCCGCAAGATCCCGATCGAAGGCGCCGATCTGCCGCAGGTTTTCGACGGGCTCGATTTTCTCCGCGCGTTCAACGAAGGAAAACCGATGGAAATCGGCAGGAAGATCGTCGTCATCGGCGGCGGAAACGTCGCCTACGACGTTGCCAGATCGGCCGTGCGCCCGGCGAAAGTGCCGATGGCGGACGCGGCGTCCGACATGGAACGCACCGAGCGGATCGCCTATGACGTCGCGCGTTCGGCCCTGCGGCTTAGCGGTGACAAGGAAGTTCATATCGTCTGTCTCGAAAAGCGGAGCGAGATGCCGGCCGATGAGATCGAGATCGACGAGGGCGAAGAGGAAGGAATCAAACTCCACGCCGAGCGCGGCCCGCGGCTGATCCTCAACGAAGAAGGCTATGTGACCGGGCTGCGGACGGTGAAGTGCCTGTCGGTTTTCAGCGACGAAGGCAAGTTCAGCCCGGTTTTTGATGAAGAATATGTCGAAGATATCGAAGCGGATACGATCATGTTCGCGATCGGACAGCAGTCGGATCTGACATTCTTGAAGGATGGCGACGGCGTTGCGGTCGAAAACGGCCTGATCAAGGTCGATCCGGACACATATCAAACGACGGCGCCCGACGTTTTCGCATGCGGCGACGTCGCACACGGACCGAGGCTTTTCATTCACGCCATCGCTTCAGCGCAGATCGCGGCCAGATCGATGCACGATTATCTGCGCGGGACGCGGACGGACGTCGTTGTCCGCAAAAGTTGGTCACCGGCAAACTATACGATGGTCGACGGTTGGGATCAGATGCGGCGGAAGCTGCCGCCGGCGCTCGAAAGCGAGATCCGCGCGTCGACGAACGAGATCGTCGAGATCAATTACAGCGAGGCCGAGGCACGGAAACAGGCCGCGCGCTGCCTGCGGTGCAATGTCAATACTGTATTCGACACGTCGATCTGCATTGCGTGCAACGGTTGCGTCGATGTTTGTCCGGAAAGCCTGATCAAGCTCGTCGGGCTTCATCAGGTCCGTGCTGACAAAGGACTGATGCAGATCGCGTCGGACTCGCTTGGGATCTCGGAGTCCGATCTTGCCGGGTATTCGAACAGCGAACTTGAAGAACTCGGCGGAATCATGCTCAAAGACGAATCGACCTGCATCCGCTGCGCGATGTGCGCCTCGCGATGCCCGACCCATGCGATCACGATGAAGCAGTTCAACTACTCGCGCGAGTGCGTCACGATCCATGCCCGGAATCCGAAGATCAGGTACGCGGAGAGCAGTGCAGAGTGAAGAATGGACAACAGAGAAATGGACAATGGAAAGTGGACAATGGACGGTGGAAAATGGACAACTTATGCTCCGCTCAAGACCGATTGTCCATTGTCCATTCTGCATTTCGTTGTCCATTTCTGAACCTGAACTGCTTACTGCTGAATTTTTCGCACCTTAATCCATGAACGCTTGGGAGTATTACGTAATTTTCGCGCTCGGGCTTTTCAGCAGTCTGCATTGTGTCTCAATGTGCGGACCGCTGGTTTTGTCGTACTCGCTCCCGCTTGGCGCAAAGAAATTCAGCGAGCAGGCGACGGCGCATGTTTTTTACAACGCCGGCCGGATTCTGACCTACGCGCTGCTTGGCGGTGCGGCTGGCCTTGCCGGCGGAACCGTCGGTTTTATCGGTAGTTTGGCCGGTTTTGAGAACGTTGCGGCGATCGTCGCCGGTGCGATGATGGTCATCGCAGGCGTCATCATGCTCGATCTCATCCCGAGCAAAAGACTTCAGAAATTCAATCCGCTGCTCTACACATCCCGCTTTTTGCGGCCCCTTTCCAGACTCTTTTCATCGACCGCCGTCGGCAGCAAGTTCCCGCTCGGCATCGCGCTTGGATTTCTTCCGTGCGGACTTATTTACGCCGCATTGCTGAAAGCTATGGCAACGGGCACGGTCTTTGCAGGTGCAATGACCATGACGGCATTCGGACTCGGGACGGCCGTGTCGCTCCTTGGAATCGGAATCTTTTCATCCGCCTTCAGCGTCAGGCTGAGCCGTTGGGGAAGCAAACTGGCCGCGGTCAGCGTCCTGCTCCTCGGGCTGTTCATGGTTTCGCGGGGCGTGATGCCGATAATGAAGACTCCGACCGCGACCGAACCGGTGCCGGAATGTCATAGATAAGCGATCCCGCGACGCAGTCGGAGGATCAAGGATCGCTGATCGGGGAACGAATATGTTAGTCGAAACCGCGGCGCCGAAGGTTCGCAAGAAACTTCCCGTCGTCAACAAAGATTTTCAACTCGGAAAATACAACTGGCACCGCATGCGCCGGGTCGTGCACGTACTGTGTTTCGCGGTCTTCGTCGCGCTTCCGTTCTTCAACGTAATGCGGTTCGACATTCCGCGCCAACGATTCTACTTGTTCGGCACCGAACTTTGGATCAACGAATTCGCCATCATCTTCTTCTCGCTGCTGTTTCTGATGTTCGTCGTTGCCGCGATCTCGATGCTCTACGGCCGCGTTTACTGCGGCTATCTGTGTCCGCAGATGATCTTTTCAGAGGCGTCGATAAATCTCGAAGAGCGGATAAAAACGTTCGTCGCGAAAAACTTCGCAAAGCAGTCGATGAACGTCCGGACGTGGCTCAACCGGATCGCGGTTTACACGGTGCTCGGCATCGGATCTGTCTTTCTGGCGTTCGTCTTCATCGCCTATTTTGTCGAACCGCGCGATCTTTTCTGGCGCCTCGTGTCGCTTGATCTGGTCACGGCCGGAGGATTCGCCGGCGCCGTCGTGACGCTGATCACGTTTGCCGACTTCGCCTTTCTTCGTCAGAAATTCTGCACGACAGTCTGTCCGTACGGATATCTTCAGGGGATTCTCGGCGACGATCACACGCTTGTCGTCCAATATCGCGATCCGGAACAGATCTGCGTCGAATGCAAGAAATGCGTCCGCGTCTGTCACATGGGAATCGACATCCGGAATTCACCGTACCAGATCGAGTGCATCCACTGCGGCGAATGCGTCGACGCCTGCAAACTGATCATGGGCAAATTCGGCAAGGACACGCTGATTCATTACGCCTGGGGCGAAAAGGGCGAACTTCTCGGCGAGACGTCGTTGAACTGGTATCAGCGGCTCGGCATCCGCGATATCAAACGCGTCGCGGTCTTCGCGATCATTCTGATTTACGGAACCAGCCTCGCCGTCGCGCTGTCTTTGCGGCATAACGTCCTGGTCCAGATCGCGGCGAACCGCGCGACGCTTTACCGGCTCGGCGACGACGGCCGCGTTTACAACACTTTCCGGATGACGATCGCAAATCGCGGAAGTGAGCGATCGACCGTGACGCTCAGGACGGATGGCCTGGACGGCGCGCAGTTGGCGGTCGAATCACCGGAGTTCGAACTCGGTCCGGGCGAGGAGCTCAAGCGCGAATTCGAGATCTCGGTGCCGAAGTCGGAGACGGCTCCCGAAATCAATCATTTTCTGATCAAGGCGTCGGTCCGGCCCGATGCGACCGAAGACGTCTTCGAACAAACGTTCATCATGCCCGTCAGGTAAACCGCAAGAATATGAAAGCAATCATCAGTGTCTGGAACGAGAATCAGGGGCGGATCCTTCAATTCGTCCTCGGCGGGATCTTTATCCTTTTCATCATCATCATGATCGGCGTTTACCTGATCGCGAAACAGGCGAACCCGATAATACTCGACGAAAAAGGCCGGCCGATGGGCGGACAGACGACCGAACAACGCGGAAACTGATCGACTATGACGACTCCGAAAGAATGCGATCTGTGCGGGCTGAGCGTCGGCCGAAACCCGTTTGAGCACGACCTTGAAGACGGTCCGAAGCAATTCTGTTGTCTTGGCTGTCTCAACGTTTATACGATCCTGCTTGAAAGCGGCGTCGTCGCCAGCGGCCAGGATTTGCGTGACACCGACGTTTTCAAGAGAAGTCTCGCGATGGGACTTGTTTCGAACCGGTCGACGGAAGAACCGGAATTCACGATCCCGGCCGACGCGCCAACAAAGGAAACGCTGCTTCATGTTTCGGGGATGTGGTGCTCGTCATGTTCGTGGCTGATCGAACATAGTTTGAAACGCGAGCGCGGGATCGTCGCCGCCGAAGCGTTCTTTGCGTCCGACCTGGTGAAGGTACGATATTGCCCGCAGTTCGTTCCGCCCGAACTTATCCGAACGAAGATCGAACAGCTCGGATACGCGGCGAGCGAGTTCGATCCGGAAAACGAACGCTCACAAATCGAAAAACGTGATCTGGTGCTCCGGATCGGCGTTGCCGGCTTCCTTTGGCTCAACATCATGACGCTCAGCGTCCCGCTTTACGTCGGCTATTTTCAGGAAATCTCGCCGAGCGTCCGGTTTCTGTTTCCGTTCATCCTGATGGTTCTGGCCGCGCCGGTGATCTTCTATTCGGCGAAACCGATATTGCAGCTCGCCTGGACCGGATTTCTGAACAAAACGATCCGGATGGAGACGCTGCTTGCGACCGGCATTCTCGCGGCTTACGTTTACAGTTCGATCCAGGCATTCCGCGGCGAAACGCTTGTCTATTTCGATACCGCCGCGGCGATCGTGACGCTTGTCCTGCTTGGGAAGATGATGGAAAAAGGCGCGAAGGAGCGAACAACGCGCGCGATCTCGATGCTCTACCGGCTGATGCCGAAAAAGGTCAGGCTGTACGCGGACGGCGCCGAGCGATTCGTTTCGATCGACGCACTTTCCGAGGGCGATGTTTTTGTCGTCAAAGCCGGCGAGCGCGTGCCGGCTGACGGTATCGTGCTCGATGGCGAAACGCACGCTGATGAATCGTTGTTGACCGGAGAATCGACGCCGGTTTCAAAGTCCACCGGATCAACACTCGTTTCCGGCAGTTTGAATACCGCAAACGCGGTTCGTGTGCGGGCGACAAAAGTCGGCACCGACACGACGCTGGCGCAGATCATTGGTCATGTCGAGAGCGCGATCAGCAGCCGATCGGGTCTTGAACGCACGGTCGATAAGGTGTCGCGGATCTTTGTGCCGGGTGTCATCGTCGCCGCCGCGGCGACCTTTGCCGTCTGCTTCGGATTCGGTTTCACGTCGGTCGACGAAGCGATAATGCGCGCGATCACGATTCTCGTCATCGCCTGTCCGTGCGCGCTCGGGCTGGCGACCCCGCTCGCGATCACCGCCGCCATCGGAACAGCCTCGCGAAACGGAATTCTGATCAGCGATTCGCGCGTCCTTGAAACCGTCAGGAACATTGACGCCGTCGTTTTTGACAAGACGGGAACCGTCACCGAGGGCC
>JBGASE010000160.1:0-7823 GCA_044229875.1 Pyrinomonadaceae bacterium
AAGTCAGCATCGATCAGGTTCAAACGGCCAGGTACGGAAACGCTCTACGCCGAATTCCGGATCGGCGACGCGGAACTTGATGAGATCCGATCACTTTTGCGCGACCGAAAATCGGTTGATAGAATCTACGAGGTTGAACTAAAGGATGCCGACGGCAAGGTCTGTTGTGCGATTCAGAAGACGATTTACATCGCGCGGAAGCAATGATATCGGAACTCTCCAACCTCGGACCGAAAAGCGAATCGTGGCTGAATGAGATCGGAGTGTTTTCGAAGTCCGACATTGAACGGGTTGGTTCAATTGAAATTTATCGTCTGCTGCGCGAGCGCGGATTGCCGGCGAGTTTGAATCTCGTTTACGCACTTGAGGCAATGCTCATCGGCGAACACTGGACCCGGCTGCCCGTGAGCCTCAAATCCGAACTGCGTGAGGCCGTCCGGCAGATTTCCAAATGATTGATTACACACAATTTGCGTTCATCTTCGACATGGACGGAACGCTTGTCGACAACATGCGTTTTCACACCCGTGCATGGGAGATGATGCTGCATGAGAACGGAATCGAAGCGTGCGCCGAAGATTTCTTGGTGAACACGGCCGGGAAGACCAATCGCGAGATCGTTCCGGCGATTTTTCCGGACGCGGCACCGGACGAAGTTTTGAGACTTGCCGATCGGAAAGAAGAGATTTACCGCGCGATCTATTTGCCGGAACGAACGCCGCTTGCGGGCGCAGTCGCTTTTCTGCAAGAATCGCGAAGGCTTGGAATTTCGATGGCCGTGGCAACTGCGGCTCCGCCGTTGAATGTTGAATTCATTCTTGACGGTCTCGAAATCCGTCACTACTTTGAAGCGGTAACCAATTCGTCAGAAGTTTTGCGCGGAAAACCGGATCCGGAGATCTTTCTACGTACGGCCGAAAAACTTGGCAAGGATCCGGCTTGCTGCATTGTGTTTGAGGACGCGTTGAACGGTTTTCAAGCGGCCTCGAGGGCGGGAATGAAGTCGATCGGCATCGCGACCGTCAACTCAGTCGGAGTGATCCTCGGTCAACCGTCGGTAGTTGGCGCGTTCGAAAATTTCCTGGGGATCAACCCGCAAGATTGCGTCCGCAACAACATTCTTGAAAGTGCAGTATCAAATTTTTGAAAAAGGCAGGTAAATACACGAAATGAAGAAATTGTTGATTTTGATGATCGTCGGTGCATTCACGGCCGGTTGCAACTACACGGGCAAGCCGGTTGAATTCGCGAACATCTGCGATAAAGCCAACGACCGTCAATATGTCGAGGTCACCGGATTTTTCCGAAACACGGGCAGCGCAATGTGCTCGAAGAGCGGAAATGAGCCGATGCGTTGCCCGATCGGGTTTGCAGACAAAGAGGATGCGTTGCCCGTCATGGCGTACATCGATCTTGGCAGCGGGGCGAGTTCGATCGAAAACGTCGAAGGAAAGGGTCTCCTCATCCGCGACGATAAGAATCAAGACATCACGAACAAAGATAAGGTGAAAGTGACCGCGTCGCTGAGGGTCTATGACTCGCCGCCGCAACCGGACGCGAAATACGTCAATTGTTCGATCACTGTCAAAAAGATCGAGAAAACACAATAAGAGTGAGCAGTGAGCCGTAAGCAGTAAGCAGTGAGCAATGCAGAGCCGTTCACGAAGTAAGCGGGTGCGCCCGTTGGCGGGTGAGGAGTGAGTGAGCAGTAGTACTGGCTTTTTGCTGCTCACGGCTTACTGCTCAAGGCTTACTGCTCACGGCTTACTGCTCACGGCTTTCTGCTCACTGCTTACTACACACTGCTCACTGCTCACTGCTTACTGCTTACTGATTTATGCGTTGCGATTGGGCCAAAAACGAACTTGCGATTGAATATCACGACACGGAATGGGGCGTGCCGCAGCATGACGACCGGACGCTCTTTGAGTTTCTGATTCTCGAGGGCGCGCAGGCCGGACTCAGTTGGGACACGGTGCTCGCAAAGCGTGAAAATTATCGCGCGGCGTTCGATAACTTCGACGCCGGGAAGATCGCTCTTTATGATGATGCCAAATGCGCTGAACTTCTTTTGAATCCGGGCATCATCCGCAATCGGCTGAAGATCGCGTCGGCGGTCCGGAACGCAAAGTGCTTTCTGAAAGTCGTCGACGAGTTCGGGTCGTTTGATGCCTATATCTGGTCGATTGTCGATGGGCGTCCAATCATCAACAATTGGGAATCGATGTCGCAGGTTCCGGCGTCGACGCCGGTTTCGGACGCGATAAGCAAAGATCTCAAAAAGCGCGGATTCAACTTCGTCGGAACGACAATCATGTATGCTTTCATGCAGGCGTGCGGGCTTGTCGACGATCATCTTGTGAGCTGCATCCGCCGTCAATAGGCGAAACGCCGAATTTGTTAATGCTCAAGGCGATTCTCGAAAAATCAAGATTTCTGGTGATCATTGCGGTCATAGGATCGCTCGCGGCGACGATTGCGCTGCTTGGGCTCGGAACCTATGAAACCGGGCTGGTGATTTACAAAATTCTGACCGGTGCGACCGACTCGAAATCTGTCGTGCTCAAGTTCATCGAAACGGTTGACGGATTTCTGTTGGCGACCGTCTTTTTGATCATCGCGATCGGACTTTACGAACTTTTTATCGATTCGACACTCAACTTGCCGGAATGGCTCGATATCAACACGCTCGACGATCTCAAGGCAAAACTCGTCGGCGTCGTGATCATTGTTCTGGCGGTGATTTTCCTCGGCAATACCGCACGTTGGACGGGTGGACAGGAGATCGCGTATCTCGGCATCGGAATCGCCTCAGTAATCGTCGCGTTGACCTTTTTTCTCAAGCAAAAGAAATGAAAATTGCAATTTTCACAGTCGTTGCAGTTGTTGCATTGACGGCCTGTCAGTCGTTGAATATGGCGCCCAAGATTGAAGACGCAAAGGTTTGCGATCCAGCCAATTCAGGAAAAAAGTTCGCCGTTGACGGATTTCTTCAGGTCACCGATCGCGTTCCGTGCATGAAATCGCTTAGTCCCGGCCGCGAGTGTGCGTTCAAGCTTGCCGACAAAGTCAACGTTGTCGGCAAAGAGGTCATGCTCAAGATCAAAGAAGGCTCCGGAAATGGGATGGTCGAGACTCCTGAATCCGGAAAGTCCGTTTCATCGACGACCGTCTTCACCCGCGCGGACATCAAGATTCTGCTTTCGGATGGATCGGAGATCGTTCCGCAGCCGGATATCGCGACGCCGGTCACGGTCAACGGCGAGGTGTACGTTTCGACGTCGGATTCAGGTCTGTGTACGATCACCGCCGAATCGATCAATAAGAGATGATTGACTATCCAGTAACGCCGGCGGTTCGATTGTTGCGGGCCGAGAACGTCGAATTCAGGCCGTTTCTTTACGATTACGTCGAAAAGGGCGGGACGCGACATTCCGCGGAATCGCTCGGCGTTGATGAACATTCCGTGGTCAAAACGCTCGTTTTTGAAACACATGAGAAAAAACCGCTGATTGTGCTCCAGCACGGCGATCGGCAGGTTTCGGCGAAGGAACTTGCGCGTCAGATCGGCGTCAAGTCCGTCGCGCCGGCGGCGCCCGACCGCGCCAGCAAGCTGACCGGCTATCTTGTCGGCGGAACCTCACCGTTCGGCGTCAGATCGAAAATGCCGGTATATGCAGAGTCGTCAATCTTCGATCTCGACCGGATCTGGATCAACGGCGGCAAGCGCGGATTTTTGATCGAGATCGATCCTGCCGAACTGAAACGGATCCTAGCCACTAAGCCGGTAACCGTCGTTCAAGGGTAAACAGGAAAAAGGAAAAAGCGCGACAGTGAAAGGGGAAAAAGTAGAAAAGTGAAATGGCGAAAGTAACAAGGGGAAAATATCATCTACACAAAACCGTTGGCACTACCCCCCTTTCCACTCTTCCACCTTTCTACCCTTTCTACCTTTCCACTTCCCCTTTTCGCTTTTCCACTCGTCCACCTTTCCACTTTCCCACTCGTCCACGCTTTAATGAATGAACGTTCACTCATTCTTGACAGAGACCGTCAATGCCTGCAAAATAGGTGAGTCTATGAAAGAAGCTGTCATCGTTTCGGCCGTTCGGACGGCCGTCGGAAAAGCACCCAAGGGAACAATGCGGAATACGCGGCCGGACGACATGGGCGCGGTTGCGATTCGTGAGGCGGTCCGCCGGGCGGAAGGACTCAACCCGGCCGAGATTGAGGACGTCATCATAGGTTGCGCGTTTCCCGAGGCGCAGCAAGGGATGAATGTCGCGCGGACGGCGATGATCCTTGCCGGTCTTCCCGTTGAAACATCAGCGATGACCGTCAATCGATATTGTTCATCGGGCTTGCAGACGATCGCGCTGGCGGCCGATCGCATCCGCACGGGCGGCGCCGAGGTCATCGTTGCCGGCGGGCTCGAGACGATGTCGATGATCGCGATGGGTGGTTCTAATTTCCGTCCGAATCCGTCGCTTGCCGAAAATTATCCCGATTATTATCTGAACATGGGCCTGACGGCCGAAAATCTCGCCAAGAAGTATGAGATCACGCGCGAGCAGGCCGATCAGTTCTCGCTGGAATCGCATCAAAAGGCCGCGGCCGCGATTCAATCCGGCAAATTCAAGGACGAGATCGTGCCGATGAACGTTTTTGTCGATGAACTCGACGCCAAAGGTCGCGTGCTTCGCAAAGAAGTCGCGTTCGACACCGACGAGGGCGTTCGCTACGATGCGAGCTACGAGGGATTTGCAAAACTCAAACCGGTTTTTCACGCGAAGGGAACGGTCACTGCCGGTAACGCTTCGCAGATGTCGGACGGTGCGGCGGCCACGGTCGTGATGTCGATGGAAAAGGCGCAATCGTTGGGATTAAAACCCTTGGCGCGGTTCGTGGCATATGCGACCGCTGGATGCCTCCCGGAAGAAATGGGCATCGGTCCGGTTTACGCGATTCCGAAAGCGCTCAAAATGGCGGGCCTGACGCTCGACCAGATCGATGTCTTCGAACTCAATGAAGCGTTCGCCGCCCAGGGACTTTCGGTGATGAAGGTCCTCGAAATGGATCCGTCGAAGGTCAACGTCAACGGCGGCGCGGTCGCACTCGGGCATCCCCTGGGCTGCACCGGCGCGAAGCTGACGGCGACGATCCTCCAGGAACTCAAGCGCACCGGAAAACGCTACGGCATGGTGACGATGTGCGTCGGCGGCGGCATGGGCGCGGCCGGGATCTTCGAAAGACTCGACTGAGGAAATCTGCGATTTGCGATTGGTTGGAAAGGAGTCCGTTGTATGAGATCACCGAGCTCGAACGACTTGGATGGGTTTGTCGGAGTTCATATTTCGCGGATTTGCGGGTGCGGGTTTCATGCCGACAATGAGAACCATTGCGCGCACTTCGCATGTCATGTCGTCGGATTGAATTTCGGACTCACTTGCCGGCAAATGAGCGGACAGGGAGAACATGCGGAAAGTGCTTGCATCCGCGTGAAACAGGTATTTGACCACTGTCGGCGAGTCGGCGCCTGGAGTGAGAAACCGGCGGCTATTCTTTGCGGTTTCATTTTCGTTATCGCACCCGGGAACATCAACATCCGCCGGCACGACATGTCGAACGTGCAAAACAAGCATGTCGGCATTTTTATAGGAAATACTATTTGGCAGTACAAGAATGCACTTCGGATGGTTGTAAAACAGACCCCGGATGAATTCTCGCAGCATTACGGCCCGGGCTATGGAATTTACTACGGTGAATTCCCTTTGTGAAAATCCAAACCAGCGAAGGGCTTCGACAAAGGCGTATGAATGAAGATTCATTCAATCAAGATTTAAAGAACTTTAACGATTTCAAAGAGGAGCAGCAATGGACGCGAAAATGGAAAAAGAATATATAAAAGGCGGCGAATTCTTGCTTAGCGCCGGTACGACCGCGACTTGTTTTACGCCCGAGGATTTTACCGACGAGCACCGGATGATCGGCGAAACCTGCCGAGAGTACATCGACAACGAAGTCGTTCCGCAGCTTCCGGCGCTTGAAAGCCACGCCTGGGAAGTCGCCCGCGATCTGCTCAAAAAGGCCGGCGATCTCGGACTCTTGGGAGCGAACATCTCGGAAGAACTCGGCGGCATGGCGCTTGATCAGACAAGCGGCGTGATCATCGCCGAAGCCGTCGGACGTGGAAGCGGATTCGGTTCAACCTACGGCGCGCAAACTTCCATCGGCTTGCTTCCGATCTACTACTGGGGCTCGGAAGAGCTGAAAAAACAGTGGATTCCGGGCATCATTTCGGGCGAAATCGTGACGGCTTATTGTTTGACTGAATCAGGTTCCGGCTCTGACGCGCTCGGCGCAAAATGCGTCGCGAAACTCTCCGACGACGGCCAGACCTGGACGCTGAACGGCGAGAAAATGTGGATCACAAACGGCGGATTCGCCGACGTGTACATCGTTTTCGCAAAGGTCGACGGTGAGAAGGACAAATTTTCCGCGTTTCTCGTGCCGCGCTCGGACAACTGCCGCCCGGCGGCCGAAGAACATAAAATGGGGATCAAATCGAGCTCGACGACGGCGGTCGTTCTGTCCGACGCGAAGATTCCGGTCGGAAATCTGATCGGCAACGTCGGCGATGGCGCGAAGATCGCATTTGGCGTGCTCAACGTCGGCCGCTTCAAACTCGGCGCCTCGGTCACGGGCGGCGCGAAACTCGCGATCCACGATGCCGTGCGCTACGCGAACGAACGCCATCAGTTCAACAAGCCGATCTCATCGTTCGGAGCGATAAAACACAAGCTCGCCGAGATGGCGATTCGGACGTGGGTTTCGGAAGCGATCACATATCGTACCGTCGGGATGATCGACAATTTGATCGGGGACAGCTCAGACAACTCAAAGAAACTTCAATCGATCGACGAATACGCGGTCGAAAGCTCGATCAACAAAGTGTTTTGTTCGGAGGCGCTTGATTACGTCGTCGATGAAATGGTCCAGATCTACGGCGGTTATGGCTATTCGGCCGAATATCCGGCGGACAAGGCGTACCGCGACTCGCGCATCAACCGCATCTTCGAGGGCACGAACGAGATCAACCGTTTGCTGATCCCGGGCCAGTTGATGAAACGCGCGATGAAGGGCCAACTCCCGCTGATCCAGGCGGCGAAAGCGCTCCAGGACGAGATCATGAGTCCGCAGATGTCGTTTGACGATGATGATTCGGTGCTTGCGATGGAAACCAAGCTCGCCGCGAACGCAAAAAAGGTCGCACTGATGATCCTCGGGACGGCCGCGCAGAAATACATGATGGATCTCCAAAATCAGCAGGAAGTCCTGATGAACTGTGCGGACATCATCATGAATGCTTACGCGATGGAAACCGCCGTTCTGCGCGCCAAAAAGGCGGCCGAAAAAGGCAATGCCGCGCGCGAGATCGACATGGCGCAGGTTTTCTGCAACGACGCGATCCAGCGTATCGAAATGTCTGCGAAAAACACGATCGCGGGGATGCTCGAAGGCGACGACGCGAAAATGCTTCTGGTCGCGCTGAAGCGATTCACACAGAACAATTCGCCCGTTAACACGATCACTGCCCGGCAGCGCATCGCGGACACGCTGATCGCCGCCAATACTTATACGTTTTAGTTCGGAGTTCCGTTGTCAGGCGGTCCGGTTTGTAGGGGAAAGGCCCGGAGCGAAATGCTTCGGGCTCTTTTATTTAGCCGGTCTTGTCGCCCTTGATCTGACCTCATAGGTAATGCCCGCACCGGCTGTCGACGGAGCCCCAAGTTGAATATCCGCGGATTTGGTGGTTTTATCTT
>JBGASE010000161.1:0-7821 GCA_044229875.1 Pyrinomonadaceae bacterium
ATAGCCCGGCGTGATCGATGTCGGGTAGGGAAGTGTTTTTATGAAGTCAATAATTGCCGCGATCGCTCTGACGGTCGCTTTCTGTTTTATCGCGCCGGTTGCCGCAAGCGCGCAGCAAAACGAGATCCTCAAGCGGATGGATCTGCATTACAAGGCGCTTGAGGATTTGCGGGCCGATGTTTCGCGCGAATTTTTCAATGCGCAGCTCAAAGAGCGCGACACCAAGACCGGAACCGTGATCCTCGTACCGGACAAAAAGAAACCGAAGAACCTGCGTTTCCGTCTCGACTGGAAAACGCCGCGGGATGAAACGATCTCGGTCCTCAACGGCAAGTACATTTTGTATATTCCGTCGCAAAAGCGTCAGTTCGTCGGCGCCGCAAACTCCAAATCGGTCAAGGACAAGGGCGGAAACGCGCTTGCCGTGATGAGCATGACCAAAGAGGAGATCAAGACGAAATACACCGTCACGTATATCGGCACCGAGAGTGTCGGCGCAACCGATACTTCGCGTATCAAACTGATTCCTAAGGCCGCCGCCGATTATCAATACATCGAGCTCTGGGTTGACGGCAATGGAATGCCGATTCAGGCGAAGATCGTGATGAAGAACAATGACTATGATCAGATCCGGTTTTCGAATCTGAAGAAGAATTCGGGGGTCAAGGGTTCGGAGTTCTTGCCCGCGATTCCTCCGGGAACCGAAACGGTCAAGGGCTAGAAAAACGCGTATCACCGATTGACGGCGTGTGAAACAAGCGCGGGCATCGCGTTTGTTCACACGCCACTTTCGTTTGCCGGTGTCGGCCGATTTCCGGAAACTTCGGGTCGCGCATAACTTAGCTGACGTCTGCCGTCCGACATCTGACATCTGCCGTCTGACATCTGGCGTCTAAAATCTGACAGCTTTCCGGCATCCGCAAATCCGCCCGGATATTCAAGAGCAGAGCGAAGTAATCCGGGTTATTGGCGATCACGTTTGAAAAACCTGTCGACGGGCAATTATAATAACGGTTTCGCCAGCAATCGCGATTTTGATCAATATGCCAAAGGCCAGCAGTTTCAGCAGATTCACGCGCGGAGTCCGACATACGGTCCGAGCCTTCGCGTCGACGCGGCACCCGGTTTTGGTGCACATCGTGCCGATGCGCCGGTGCAATCTCGCCTGCACCTATTGCAATGAATACGACAAGACGTCGGATCCGGTCGCGATCGACGTGATGCTGAAACGCATCGATAAGCTTGCGGAATTCGGATCATCGGTGATAACGATCTCGGGCGGCGAACCGATGATGCATCCCGAAATTTACGAGATCATTGATCGTATCCGGCACCACGGAATGATCGCCGGGCTGATCTCGAACGGTTACTATTTCCAGCCGGAGAAGATCAAGAAGCTGAATGAGGCCGGCCTTGACTATCTTCAGATCTCGATCGACAACGTCACGCCTGACGAGGTTTCGAAAAAGAGCCTGAAGGTGCTCGACGGCAAACTCAAGAATCTTGCCGAACACGCCAAGTTCAAGGTCAACATCAATTCGGTGGTCGGCGGCGGCGTGTCGAATCCCGACGAAGCGCTGATCATCGCCAATCGCGCCCGCGAACTCGGGTTCTCATCGACCGTCGGCGTGATCCACGACGGCGACGGATTGTTCAAGGGGCTCACCGAACGCGACAAAGAGGTCTATTACGAGATCAAGAACAAAGGCGCGCGATCGTACGCTCGTTGGAACTGGTTTCAGGACGAACTTGTCGAGGGTAAGACCTATGAATGGAGATGCCGCGCCGGCGCCCGGTATCTTTATGTCTGCGAAGACGGATTGGTCCACTGGTGTTCGCAGCAACGCGGAACTCCCGGGATCCCGCTGCTCGAATACACCCATGCCGACATGGAGCGCGAGTACAACACCGAAAAATGGTGCGCCGACACCTGCACGATCCAGTGCGTCCATCAGGTCGGCCATCTCGACGCCTGGCGCGATCCGCAGGTTTCCCTCGCCGATTACAACAAAAAGAACGGCACCGGCCTGAAGCAAGAAACCGTCGCCCAGGTGCTTGGGTCGGAATAAGGTGGCAGACGTCAGATGCAGACGGCAGACGTCAGCACTTTTCAACATTACAACCGACCGCTTGAATCTTAATTTTGATTCTTGATCAATCTTCGCCTCACAAATCTTGAAGATTGAATCTATTGAATATTGCCTCTACTCTTGAATAAGGACTCTTGAACTTTAGCCTTTGAATTTAGCATATCCCGAACAGGAGGATCGATCATGAACAGTGATCCGTTCGTCGAAAATGGGCATGTAACCTTCGAATCGGCGGCGCAGCACGCGTGCCGACGGGTTCCGATCTTTGCGCCGAATGTGCATGCGGCCGAAGCGCGACGGACGCTCGAAGGGAAACGGTTCGATTGCGCCAGTCTGTTGGTCGTTTGCGACGCGCGGAAGTTTCTTGGGATCGTCCGGATCGAGGATCTTCTTTCGGCGTCGGGCAACGACGCGCTCGGTGATCTGATGGATCGGAATGCACCGGTCGTTGCACCGGGCGTCGATCAGGAAGTCGCTGCGTGGAAGGCCGCGCGCCATGCCGAATCGGCGCTTTCCGTCGTTGACGCCGATGGCAACTTCGTCGGCGTCATTCCGCCGCACCGGCTTCTCGCCGTTCTTTTGTCGGAGCACGAAGAGGATCTTTCACGGCTCGGCGGCTTCACGAAAAGCGCCGCCGCCGCGCAAGAAACCAGCACTGAACCGGTGACGCGGCGATTCCGCCACCGATTGCCGTGGTTGCTCGTCGGCGTTGTCGGAGCGTTGGCGGCCGCCGATTTTGTCGGTTGGTTCGAAGCCCAGCTTCAGCACCGCGTGATGCTCGCGTTCTTTATTCCCGGCATCGTTTATCTCGCCGACGCCGTCGGGACGCAAACCGAAACGGTCGTCGTCCGCGGTCTGTCGGTCGGCGTTGGAATGCGGCGGATGGTGGTCAGGGAACTGCTCGCGGGACTCGCGATCGGCGTCGCGCTGGCCGCGGTCGCCGGACCGCTGGTGTGGCTGCGTTGGGGCGAGGCGGACGTCGCAATGGTCGTCGGTCTTTCGGTTTTTGCCGCTTGTTCGACGGCGACGCTGGCGGCAATGACGCTGCCGTGGATTCTCGACAGTTTCTCGCTCGATCCAGCCTTCGGCAGCGGTCCGCTCGCGACGGTCGTTCAGGATCTTCTTTCGATTCTGATCTATTTCGCGATCGCGACGGCGCTTGTCTGATCGTTCCCGAATTCACGACTTTTGGGTTAGAATCATCGGGCTATGGATAATCAGATTCTTCAATCGTGCGTCGGAAAATGGAGCGGCACGTGCCGCACTTGGTTTGAGCCCGGGAAACTCGCGGATGAGTCCGCGGTCGAGGGCGAAATCGTCGCCATCCTCAACGGAAAATTCTTTCGTCATACATATCGCGGCGGAATGCAGGGCAAACCGCGAACCGGCGAAGAGACGCTGGTCCGCAACTCCGTCACCGGTAAGTTTCAGATTTCGTGGTTCGACGACTTCCATATGAACTACGCCTTCCTTTTTTCGGAAGGCGACGCGACCGAGCGCGGCTTCTCGGTCAAGGGCGAGTACGCCTACGATCCGAATGAGCCGTGCTGGGGCTGGCGAACGGAATTCGAGTTGATCGATGCCGATCATCTGACGATTACGGCCTACAATGTGACGCCGGACGGGGAAGAGGCGAAAGCCGTTGAAACCGTCTACACACGCGTTTGAGAGCATGATCGAGTTGCTGCGCGTTCAGCTTGAACAGGCGTTTCGCCGAAAATCGTGGCACGGGACGAATCTCGCGGGATCGATCCGCGGCATCGATCCGGTCACGGCGGCGTGGCGTCCGGCGGCTGATCGGCACAACATCTGGGAACTGATCGTCCATTGCGCGTACTGGAAATACTCGGTGTACCGGCGGCTTGCGGGCGATCCGTCGCTGAAATTCGCCCTCTTCGGTTCGAATTTTTTCCCGCGCCCGATCGATGAAAGCAAGCGGGCGCTCGATCAGGACATCAAATTGCTTCGGGACTACCACGGTCTTTTGCTGGATTCGCTCGATGCATTTCCCGAATCCCGTCTTGGCGAGGTACCGCGCGGCAGTTCGACGACGTTTCGCGATCTCGTCGTCGGCGCGGCGGCGCATGACCTCTACCACGCCGGCCAGATTCAGTTGATTAAACGGCTCAGGCCGCATGATTGATACTTATGAAATCGTTCGTTCTATTGCTTTTGGCGTTGTTTGTCGCGGGTTGTTCGCAGCCGGCGCAGCCGGTCGCCGCGCCCGAGAAAACGCCGATGCCGCGGAACGCCGACGCCGATGCGTTCATCACGCGGATGAAGGAACCGGGACCGGCGAATCTGATGCAGGCGGCGATCAAGGGACTGACGACGGATTTTTCGAACCGCGACAATGCCGACGCGGTCCTCAAGCAATCGATGACGTTTGTCGGCGCGTTGAGCCGTTACGAAAATGGCGATCCGGCGTCGCTGAACGAATACGGCGGCGTCGGGCCGTTCAAGGAAAAGTGCGCCGCGTGGCTCAAACATGATGAGCAGTCGGTCCGGGCATTTGCCGCCGTGATGCTCGGGATGTCGGGCGACAAGGCGTACACGCCGCAACTGTCGGAATTGCTCAAGCGAACCGATTACGCGGCGCGTGACACGGTCAAATACGACCGCGGACGGGCGGCGATCGCACTCGGGATGATCGGCGCGGAGGATGTGAAAAAACAGCTCGGCGTGATGTTGTCGAGTTCCGAATACAATGACCGGCAAGGCGCTTCGCTCGGCCTCGGCTTCCTGAAGGCAAAAGAATTCGCGCCCCAGATCGCAAAACTCCAGACCGACAAGGAGCCGAACGTCCGTTACGATGCGAAGGCCGCGCTCAAACTGATGGGTGCCGAGGATTTGATCACCAAGTGAATGAAGATCTGAAAAGCCGGACATTTCAAACGACGCGCAGATTTGCGGCGAATCCTGAAACCGTGTTTGAATCGATCGCAAACGGACGGAAACTCGTGCGGTGGTGGGGGCCGGACGGATTTTCGAACACGTTCCATGCGTTCGATTTCACGCGCGGCGGCCGCTGGAAATTCACGATGCACGGTCCCGACGGAAAGGATTATGAGAACGAAAATGAATTCACCGAGATCGAGCCGGGAAAGCGCGTTGTGATCCGTCATCTTTCTCAGCCGTTTTTCGAATTGTCGATCGAACTGGTGGCGGTCTCCGGCGGGACGAAGCTTGTGTGGACACAGGTTTTTGATGACGAGCGCGTCGCGGCTTCGGTCGCGCACATTGTCGAACCGGCGAACGAGCAAAATCTCGATCGGCTCGCGGCCGTTTTGGCCGAATGATCAATCCCACGTTCGGCGGGAAGGAGGCAATAATGAAAGTCGTTTGGTATCTTTTGACCGTATTATTTGGCTTGTTCGGCGCGCTTTCGCTGCTTCGTGCAGGCGAACTCCTGCTGCTCGGTGCATTCAAACCGTTCCAGTTGTTATTCGCGATCGGAATGATTTCGCTCGCGTTCGTCTGCCTCAAACGCGCACGCACCGCCTGATCGGAGGTCTCGGGTCTATGTCTGAAAATCAAAAAGTAACGCCCTGTTTATGGTTTGACGGAACCGCCGAAGAAGCGGCCGGTTTCTATGTTTCGATCTTTGATAATTCGAGCATCACTTCGGTCGGAAGATTCGGCGACGGAAAGGCCGTCACGGTCGGGTTCGAGCTCGACGGGTTTCGCGTCGTTGCCCTCAACGGCGGTCCGCAGTACCGGATTTCGCCGGCGATCTCGCTGTTCGTGACCTGCGAGACGCGTGGCGAACTTGAATCGCTTTGGGAGAAGATCACCGCCGACGGCGGCGTGATGATGCCGCTCGGGAGCTACGAATGGGGCGATTACGGCTGGGGCGTCGACAAGTTTGGAATGACGTGGCAATTGATGCTCGGACCGGTCGCAAGCGTCGGCCAGAAGATCGTGCCGTGCTTTCTGTTCGTCGGCGACCAATACGGCCGCGGCGAAGAGGCGCTCCGATCCTGGACTTCGATCTTTCCGGATTCACCGATCGACGGCATCCTGCATTACGGTCCTAATGAGCCGGGACGCGAGGGCTCGGTAAAACATTCGCAATTCGCGCTCGCCGGTGGAAAATTCATGGTCATGGACGGTCCGGGCGAGCACGCGTTCGGGTTTACCGAGGGCGTGTCGCTGATCGTCGAATGCGCCGATCAGGACGAGATCGATCATTATTGGAACGCGCTAATCGTAAACGGCGGCGCCGAAAGCATGTGCGGCTGGCTGAAAGATCCGTTCGGCGTCTCATGGCAGATCGTTCCGCACGACATCGCCGGATTGCTTCAGAGTCCGGCCGCGGTGCAAGCGATGTTCGGGATGAAAAAGCTCGTCATCGCCGAACTCAAAAACGCGAAATAAGATCGCGATGTCAGAACCGGGAACGATAGTGACCGGCAAATCGCACCGTCGCCTATTGCTTCCTGAAGCATTTGAAGACAAAGAATTGCGGGGGCTAGCCCGCCTTCCCGACCTGCAAATGTGACTCAATCTTGAGCGATTGAGAGAATCTGACCACTCAAGATTGTTGTTAATTGAAAAGTCCGGAAGGCGGGCTTGCCTCGGCCGACCAGCGATCCGAACCGGAAGCAAGGCAACAGAAACGCCAGTTTATCAGAGATTTTTGAACAAACGTTGAACTCCCTAGAGATCGCGAGGTATTTGATTCGCCGCGAATTTTGCGGAAGAGGACAAAGCGATGAAACTAATCACAGTTACGGCAATATCTTTAACAAGGATCGTTGCGATCACAACCATTTGTACAATATTCACAATTCCCGGCTCAGCTCAGTCGCTCAGTGACGTACTGGATGTTGTTGTCCCGCTCAAAGCCGATCGCCGCACGGTCGAAAAACTTCTCGGTACGCCGGTTCAAGAAGACTGGAAAACACAGTACAAAACTGACGAATTGGTCGTTAACGTTGTATTTTCGCCTGGAAAATGCGAGAAGATACCAACGTTCGGCGATCGCTTGGATATCGAAAAAGACATTGTTGTCGAATATCAGGTCATATTGCACGAACGAATGGAATTGGCGAGTTTGTCGATCGATCTCAAGGACTTTTCGCTTGATACCAGTGGTGATCTCATTAACTTTGTTACATACCGCATGAAGGGCGGTGGAACTGAGATCGAGGTTCGAATTGAGGAAGACCTGAGATTTGTCCGTTCGGTTCATCGTTCGCCGAGCCAGAGCGAAAGGGACGCCGTCACATGCCGGCGATGAGTTTGTGGGTGAACTCAAGATGTCGATGGATTAGTCCGCTGATTCGTTCTCTTCGGTTGCGCGCATGAGACTTGAGACGTGAAAGATGTAGTGAATGCCTGACGCGAATGCGAAGAGGACGACGATCACGTACGTCGTTGGCAGATAAAAGCTGTAGTTGAAAACCGCGGCGACAAGGATCAACGTCACGGCAAAAACCTGAACCGTGGTCGAGGCCTTGCCGAGCCATGACGGTTTGAATCCCCGAAATCCGGTCATGACATTGATGGCGCCGGCGACCGTGACGATCAGAACATCGCGGCCGATGACCGCTGCCGTCACCCAAAACGGAACCGGAAGATGCTTCGCCGGTTGCAGGACATTCGGCATCGTCAACACGATGAACGCGACCGTCATCAAAAGTTTGTCGGCGATCGGGTCGATTATCGTTCCGAGTTCCGACTGTTGATTGAATCGACGCGCGACGAATCCGTCGATCCCGTCCGAAAC
>JBGASE010000162.1:0-7801 GCA_044229875.1 Pyrinomonadaceae bacterium
ACTGCTCCCTGCTCACGGTCACTCCGGCAGATTGAGCCGAGTGAGCAGTCGCCGGAACCGTTCTTCGCCGCGAAGGTCGTCGAGATCGGGCGAGACGGCAAACTCGTTTGCCCAGTAGGCGCGCTCATCGACTTCTTTTTCGAGCCAACCGAGCGCCTTGTCTTTTTCACCCAAACCGATGTGGACCAAAGCAAACGCGTAGTTTGTGACGTAGGTTTTCTCGCTTTCGTCTTTCAATTCATCGAGAATCCGGCGCGCTTCGTCACGTCGGCCGGAACTTGCCAGATACTTGCCGAGGTAGCCTTTGACCAACGGATCGTAATCGATTGTGAGCGCCTGCCGGGCCTGATCAATCGCCAGGTCGTTGTTGCCTTGTTCATGCGAAACGATGCTGAAAGTGGCAAGTCCAACGCCAAACTCGGGATTTCGCGCAATCACCGATTTGAATTTCGCCTCAGCGTCGTCATATCGGCGCTGAGATGAGTAAAACGCACCAATATTCATTCCGATTGCGGGTGAGAGCGGATCAAGTTCTTCGGCCTTTCGCAATGCGGCCATTGCCTCGTCAAAGCGCTTTTGCGCCCCGAGAACGTTTAGTCCTAGCCAGTGATAAGCCGTTGCGTTGTTTGGGTTTAGCTCGATCGCGCGGCGAAACTTTTTCTCGGCTTCATCGCGTTTGAATTCATAGCAGTTCAGGTAAAGTGCGAGCGCGTTGTAAGCCTCTGAAAGTGAATCGTCAATTTCTAGCGCCTTGAGGGCCGCGGCCTTTCCGAGCGGCATGCTTTCGTGTGCCGGCGCGACACCGTAACTATCGAAGATGACATAGCTCTCAGCAAGTCCGACGTACGCGAGTGCGAAATTCGGATCGGCTTCCAACGCCCGGTTGTAGTGTTCGACTGATTTTCTGAGACCATCGATACTCCGCTTGTTCCAATAATAGCGACCCTTCAGATATGAACGATATGCTTCGGAACTCTCGGGATAATTGCGCTTCAGCCGAACGGCATCGTTACCCGACAACTTTTTCCTGAGCGCGGACGAAACATCGACGACGAGCGATGACTGGAGCGACGAGAGTTCCGATCGCCGGCCGCGATAGGTTTGGCTCCAAAGAACCTTGTCGCGCACGGTGTCCGTCAGTTCAGCGTATAGTGAAACATCGTCGCCAATTTCCGTAACCCGACCGGTAACGAGCGCGCCGACGCCAAGCTCGGCCCCGATCTTTTTCAAATCGCCCCCTGCGTTTCTAAATCTGAACGCCGATGAACGTCCCCGAACGGAAAGCTCCGGCAAAGTGGAGAGAGATGAGATGATCGACTCGGCAACTCCGTCCGACAAATACTCTGAGTCTTCCTTGCCGCCTTCATAAACAAACGGAAGGACGGCGACGGAATTGATGCTATTTTCCAAGTCCGACCGTGAGTTGACCCACCAAAACAAACCGACACCAATAACTAGAATCAGCGCGATGCCGGCAAATCCCCACCAACGATGGCGCGGCGCGGACGAAAGCTGCAATGCACCGGACGGAACATCTTCGACAACATACCGCTCAACGGTTCGCTGCTCGATAACGATCTCGTCCGACTCTTCCGAGGTCTCGATCGGCGCGACAAATGAATAGCCTTTTCCAGGAACGGTGACGATCAGGCGATCGGCGCCGTCATATTCGGCGAGCAATTTTCGGAGGGCCGAAACCTGGACACTGAGGTTGTTCTCTTCGACAAACTGCTCGGGCCAGACAGCTTCGAGCAGCTCGTTTTTGGACACAACGGCACCCTGATTTGCGACAAGGAATTGGAGAAGATCGAACGCCTTCGGGTTCAAAACCAACCGGACGCCGTCATGTCTTAGCTCGCGCCGTCCGCAATCAAGCTCAAACCTACTGAATCTGTATATTTCACCCGCCAGACTCTTCATGCCGTTTAAGAAAAATTAGCAATTTTTAGTCCGTAATTTAAGGACTTTTAGGGACGCCGGGCACCAAACTTTGTGTCGGTCACGGCGATATCCCGGCCTCCGACCGTGAACACGAGGATAACAAAACGGGCGCCGGCAAACAACAATTTGATCGCACGCAAAATATGGAAAACAACCGAGAGCCACGAAAGACGATCACGGTCGAACGGGTCAGCATCACGACGATCCGCACCCGAGGCCAAGTACAGAGGTTTTACTGCAACGTTTGCGGCGAGGAAGTCAATCCGCTACCGCTTGCGGGTGAAATACTTCGATTGATCGGTGAACCAATCCATGATCTCTCAGATACGGTGATCGAAACGGATGAACAGGAAACAAACGCTTAAGCCAGGGGAAAACAAGCAAATGATGATAAGAACGATGAAAACCAGATTCGCAATAATTCTTTCAATCACGATCTTTTCGGTCGCCGGACATCTCGTCTGGCGACATACGCCGGTGAGCGCAGGCGCGTCATGCGACGGGTATCTGGTCAGCTACAATCGTAGCTTCGGTTACGACTCAAGCAGCTATCTGACCCGCGCTGACGGATCGGCCGAGAACGCAATCGGTGTCCGTGGAAGAATTTCGGATGTGAGCCCTGATGGCGGTTGGATCCTGAGTTCCGATCTGACGTTGGTCGGCGACGGTGAGCCCTATCAAAAATATTCGGACATCTTCAAAACCAGGCCTGACGGAACCGGCCGGGTCAACCTGACAAATGCCACGGCCTACGGGCAACTCTTTGAAAACGCCGTCTTCAATTCGGACGGCACGAAGATCGCGTTTACATCGTCCGCTGGCCGAATCAGCGAGTTCTACAACGATATCTTCATGATGAATGCCGATGGTACGGGAGTCGTGAATATCTCGGGCCCCTTTTTTCCGTCTGATGTCGATTACTACTCGAACCTGAGCGTCAGCCAGAATGGATTACTGATCCTGGCGCAGGCGAATGTCCAAACCCTTGGTTCCCCTTCGAATATTGTTGCGATCAATCCAATTGACGGACCGTTTGAAGGACGTTACATCCGCCTGACGCATTCCACTGGAAGCGGCGATCCGAACAACATTTCACCTCGTCTTTCACCAGCGTTAGCCGGCTTTTACTACCTGCATGAGTCAAGCTCCACGTATGAGAGACCGATCATGTTTCGGCTATTCGATTTTGAAATCCCCGTGCCGCTCACGGCTGGTGTGCATGTTGAATCATATGACGTTTCTCCCGATGGCAGCAAGATTGTCTATTCTCGCAATCTCTCAGCATCCGACGATTCAAATAACGATATTATCCTGATGAATTCGGACGGGACCGATAAGGTCAACCTGACCAACAGCGCGACGACCAGCGAGATCGCGCCGGTATTCAGCAGCGACGGCACGAGAATCGCATTCACCTCAAAACCATCCGGAAATCCGCAACCGGCCGAGGCCGCGCGACGCGTGATGAATATCGACGGAACCGGATTGAGTCCGGTGATTGGCGGACCGACGACGTATCACCATCCGGACTACGCTCACAAGAATGTCTTCTTTTTGGCTAACAGCGACGGCGACAGCATTCCGGACAATTGCGATAACTGCACTTCTGTCGATAACGCCGATCAGGCCGATAGCGATTCCGACGGGATTGGTGATGCATGCGATACGGATGACGATAACGACGGTATCAGCGATACGGCAGACAACTGCCCTTTGAGCCATAATCCCGATCAACTCGACACCGACGGCGACGGCCAGGGAAATGCCTGCGATACCGATGACGATAATGACGGTATCAATGACGGTAGTGACAATTGCCCGCTCGCGCCGAACCAGTTTCGTTTCGCCTTTTCAACCGCGTCATACACACCGGCAAATCCCGAAATCTACGTTCAGAATTTCGACGGAACGGGAATGATACGGCTCACGAACAGCAGTCAGAACGATCTCGAACCGAATATCAATCGCTCAGGATCCGAGGTTGTTTTTCAATCGAACCGCTCAAACAGCCGGTACGAAATATACAAAGTCAACGTCGCCAGCGGCACGACGACGCGGCTGACAAACATCGCCGGTGAAAACACTGAACCGAATTTCAGCGCCGACGGCAGCAAGATCGCGTTTGTTTCGAGATGCACGGGGATTCGAAATATTTTCTCGATGAACGCGAACGGTACAGGCCAGACTCAATTGACGTTCATCACGAGTTCCTCCAATTTTGCAACGGCGCCCGCTTTCAATCATGACGGCTCACGGATAGTTTTTGAAAGCCAGCGTGGCAATCTCTCGCAAAGCAACTGGGACATTTATGCGATCGATGCCGACGGTTCGAACGAGACACGGCTGACAACGGCTCTTCGCGAGGACCGGATGCCATCATACAGTTTCGATGGGAGCAAGATCGTTTTCGTGTCTTTCCGGGACGGCAACGCGGAAATCTACACGATGAACTCCGATGGATCGAACCAGACACGCCTGACCAACACCTCCGACAATGAGCTTGAGCCGAGTTTCACGCCGGACGGTCAGCGCATTACGTTTCGAAACGGGACGACCGGTGGCCTCTTCACGATCAGAACGAACGGTACCGATCTCACGCCGTTGACGAATACCGCCAGTACCTCTCACGCGAAACCCTCGTTCGCTCTCCAGGCGGATGGCGACGGCGACGGCGTCGGCGATGCCTGTGACAATTGCTCACTCAGCAATCCAGACCAAAACGATACCGACATGGACGGCGTCGCTGATGCCTGCGACAACTGCTCGGCCGTGGCGAACCCGACTCAGGCAAACAACGACGGCGACGCGCTTGGCGATGCCTGCGATCTTGATGACGATAACGACGGTATTCTCGATACGGGGGATAACTGCCCGTTCACGGCCAACGCGAATCAAGCGGACAACGACGGCGACAACATCGGCGACGTTTGCGACCCGGATGACGACAACGATGGCGTGCTCGACGGAAGTGACAATTGCCGGTTCACGGCGAACGCAAATCAGGCCGACAATGACGATGATCAAATCGGTGATGTCTGCGACGCTGATGACGACAACGACGGCGTGCTCGACGGCGAAGACAATTGCCAGTTTTCGGAAAATCCCGACCAGTCTGACAATGATTCTGACGGGCAGGGCGATACTTGCGATCCGGATGACGACAACGATGGTGTGCTCGACAAAGAGGACAATTGTTCCCTGACCGACAATCCGGATCAGGAAGATGCCGATGGCGACGGCTTCGGCGACGCTTGCGACGACAGCTTTGATGTTTACACCGGACCGGGAGCCGGTGTGACCGTAGATGCGATCGACGCGTCGGTCAATTTCCTGACTGTCCTGGAAGAAGGGATAACATCGTTTGTGCCGATCTCACCCGGTCAGGGCGAAATGCCCGCAGGATATGCGCTTTGCCCGTCCTGTCCCGCGTATGAGATCACGACGACCGCCGCTTATACACCGCCGGTAACCGTCTGCCTCGGCGTTCCGGCTGAGATCAGTGACGCTGACTTTCTTCAGTTGAAATTGTTCCACGGCGAAAACGGCGTCTTTGTTGACCGCACTTCGGGCCGCATTACCGATAAAACCGGACAGCGTTTTGTCTGCGGTGTAACGACTTCGCTCTCACCGTTCGTTCTGGCATCGCCGATCGCGCCGACGGCCGCCTTGGTTTCAGTCTCAGGCCGCGTCTCAACGTCAACGGGCAGCGGCATTCCGAATGCGGAAATCACAATCATCGCCGGTAACGGTTCACAACAAACGGTAAGATCCAACTCGTTCGGACACTATCGATTCGACGAGATAAGAGCCGGCGAAACCTATGTTCTGAGCATTTCTTCCAAGCGGTATGTTTTCAATCCCTCGTCGAGGGTGTTGCTCGTCAAAGATGAAATGACAGAGGTAAATTTCGTGGCAGAGTCTCCGAATTGAAAAACCGGGCCGGGAGGTCGGCCGGGCAAATCGGACCGACCTCAGACATTGAATATTCGTGGCCCAGCATCGACCGCCGGGACCGTGATTCAGCAGTTCGGCGTTTCAACCGACCGGCCGGTTGCGAGCGCCTTTGTCCCATAATCAGAACCTGTTAGGATACCAGCGCGATGAAAAACTCTTGGAAATCTTCGTTTATCGCCATCGTTTCGGTGATCGCGGTCGGTCTCGGATGCAACCTTTTTATCGACCGCGGGATCGACTATTTTAAGGGCGACAACGCCGCGAAGATGGTTGACAGCGTGAAGGGGAAGATACCGAAGCCGTTTCGGATCGTTGAAGCAGTGATCGAATCCGATGAAATGCGGCTTCAGATCGTCGACCCTGACAATCCGCGCAACGTCGACGAATATCGATCGCGGGCCGGAATAGTCACCGGACCGAATCCCGTCAAATTGAACGCGTTGGTGGATGATCCGGTTCAGTCCTCGGTGCCGATAAGTGAGATCGATTTTGCTGCGGTTCCGAAAATCGTCTCGGCCGCTGTTGAGCGTGTCAGTCTCGAGGGCGGAGTCGTGCGCCGGATGACGTTTCAGCGCCAGTTCGCAATTTCCGGATCGGACGCGGGAAGCCTCGGCGCGCCGAGGTGGCATGTCGAAATCGAGGGAACGCGCGAGAACGCTTCGGCAACGGCGAACGGCGCGGGCGAGATCATCGGATTGGATCTGTCGCGGACTTCGCGCGCAAAGGACTATACCGTGCTTTCCAAAGAAGAGTTGAAAAGGGCGCAACAGGCGCTCCGTTCGGTGGTCGGCGAGGGTCAGCGCGTCAAAGATGTGACGATCCGAAAAAGCTCGGTCGAAATATCAGCGGTCTCGGGCGACGGGAAAAACGATCTTGTCGGCTTCACGTACGGTATGAACGGCGTGACAAAGGGCATGATCACCACAAAGGCTATTCCGTCAAAGACCGAGGGTTACTTTGCATTGGATGATATCGACCTGACGGCGGCGATCGAATATCTGGAAAAGGCAAAAGCACGGCTGACACTGCCGAATGCGGAGATCTCGCATATTTCCTTTTCCCGATCGATAAAAAGCGTGATGAATCTTGATGATCTTCGAAACCAGGTCAGCGTCAGTCTTCAGGATGGCAGCGATGAAGGTTACGTCAGATTCGATCTGACCGATGGTTCGGAGATGACCGCCTACAAGAACGGGCGCGAACTGCGCTAGGCCAAATCCAGTTCCATAAAGAGCGTTTCGCCGTAAGGGTTGTGATAATAGGGTTCGATCTGACGGAAGCCGTAAGATTCATAAAGACTTACGGCTTTCTGCATCTTCGGCGGATACGTATCTAGCCGGAGTTTCTTGTATCCGATCGAGCGGGCGTCAGCGATCAGCCGATCAAGAAGCGCAATGCCGATCCGTTGGCCGCGGAACGATTCGCGAACGTAGAGACGTTTCATCTCGCAAATTCCCGCTTCAAGTTTCCTGAGTGCAATGCAGCCGGCGAGTTCGTCGCCGACATAAGCAAGAAACAACCGCCCGTCGGGCGGAGCGTAGCCACCGGGCAGTGTCGCCAGTTCTTCGTCAAAATTCTGAAAACACAGCGGAATCCCGAGCCATGCCTGATATTCGACGAAAAGCCCGCGGGCCGATTCAATTTGTTCGATGGTTGTTGCTTCGAAAATCATAATTCAGACGTCAGATATCAGACGTCAGATTTCAGACGCCAGACGTCAGACGTCAGATTGCAGACGCCAGACGTCAGACGTCAGATTGCAGACGCCAGACGGCAGGTGGTAGATGCCAAACGACAGACATCAGACTTCAGACGTCAGATATCAGACGTCAGATTTCAGCCGTCAGATTTCAGCCGTCAGATTGCAGACCCCAGACGGTAGGTGGTAGATGCCAAACGACAGACT
>JBGASE010000163.1:0-14025 GCA_044229875.1 Pyrinomonadaceae bacterium
GTCACTCGCCTCAACGGTTTCCTCATTCAAGAACCCCGACTTGAGCAGCGGCTTGACGTATTCGCTGACGGTATTTTTGTCGAGACCCAGCCGTGAAGAAAGCTCACCGCGACTGATCGGCTGCGCCGCGCGAATCATCCGCAGCATCGCGTGATGCGCGGAGGCCGTATGCACGGCTCGAACCCGGGCGTGAAAGACTGATCGTTCATTCATAAGATTTGAATTCAAATCTTACAACGAAACAGTCAGTTCTGCCCAAAACTAACACGGGACCGAGATTCAACGCTCCTCCGGGATTACCGATTCACAGGCCCCGGCAACCTGAAAATTGTTGTAATTGCAGGAGAAATACATACCGGATCCGCTATTGAAAATTGCTTTTCCCGAAAGCGGCGATTTGCGGATCCGTTCGATACAGGGGCAAGAATCTTTGGGATGTGACGAATCTTTTGCCCCAGGAAGTTTCCGGCGGAATCCATATCCCAAGCGATGGCGATCGAATCCGGCAATCTTTTTCGTCGGTTCAAGGAAGGTTGCCGGCGGGAACATTGACCGTGCATTCTGCTTTTCCCGATTTTCAACTATCATCTTATGAACATCGCACCCGAAATCGACGTATTTTGGTCTTTGGATGCGGGCATTTTGACAGAGATGCGTGAATTGTCACTCAAGAACAGCCGGCTCGACCGGCGTTATGACGTGCTCGACCAACTCGGGCGCGGCAGTTACGCCGAAATCTATCTCGCCCGCGACACGATCGCGTCGCCCCACTCGCCGCATATTCAGGTCGTCATCAAGGCGCTCAACGTTTACATGCAGAACGATCTCGATGCCGATCTTGAGCGGACGCTGGTTGAGAACTTTCAGAATGAGGCGGTCGCGCTCGACCGGGTCCGGCATCCGAACGTCGTCAGCCGACTCGGACACGGCACGGCGAAAGACCTGCGCGGCGCGATCTTTCATTATCTTGTTCTTGAATATCTTCCGGGCGGCGACCTCGCGAAGCGATGCCGGAATTCGACGCTTTCGATCGGTGAATCGCTAAATTATATCGAACAGGTTTGCGCCGGACTCGCTTTTGCACATCGCCATGGCATCATTCATCGCGATATCAAGCCGCAAAACGTACTGCTCACCGCCGACCTCAAAACGGCGAAGATCGCCGACTTCGGTGTTGCCAGATTTTCAGCTTCCGAATCCCCGATCACTCGTGTCGGAACGAATATCTTCGCGCCGCCCGAACACAGCCCGCTGCTCGCTGATGACTTCAACGCTGCGACCGTCGCTGAACTGACGCCGGCCGCGGACATCTATTCGCTCGCGAAAATGGCATACGTGTTGATCACCGGCGAATCGCCGCGTTTTTTTGCGGGCCGTCAGATCCATGAACTGCCGCATTCGGCACGTTCCGAACCGTGGTCCGTGACATTTCTAGACATCGTCAGCCGCGCGACGCATCAGAATCCGTCCGACCGCCACCAGACGGTCGAGGAATTCTGGCTCGATCTGGTGCGGCTCAAAGACTTTGCGGATCACACGGCGGGCGAGATCGAAACGCACGTTGCCGCGCGACGATCGGTTCCACGTGCTCATGTTGCCCGCGGCTACACACCGTTTGCGCCGCAGCAACCCAGGTTCAACACTTCGAAAGAACTCCGTTTCGAAAACGAACGGCTTTCGGTCAAGTCCCCGACGCCGGTCGTCAGTCTCGATCCGAACCGGCCGCAGCCGATCGAACGCGCGGCATCCGAACAACGATTTCCCGCGATCCCGAACAGCCGACCGCCGGCGTCCGTCAATGAGCCTCCGCCGGTTTACGTTGCGCCCGCCGCGACGCCGGCGCCGCCCCGGAAAAGTCGGTTTCTGCGGAAGCTGATCGTCGGTGTGATCCTGTTGGTGTTGTTTGGCGGCGCGCTTTTTGCGACCCGTTGGCTGGTGCAGACGCTGACCGGGTGGTTCGAGGTCGATATCGTCGAATTCGGGCGCCAGAAAGATCCCGAATGGCAGACTCGCGGCTGGATTGCGAAAAAAGCGAAATCGGGCGAAGATAATGTTGATTTCCCGAGGTGATAAAAGACGTGAGCGTTCTCGACAAAGTCAGAAAATGGATCGACGGTGAGTCGTCGGAACTCGTACTCGAAGAAGCGGCCCGCGACGCGCAGGTCAAACCGCGCAGTCTCGCCGAAGAATTCATCGTCAAGATCGCCCGCGAGGTCGAATCGGTGATGCAGCGCGAGATTGTTCCGCTGCCGCAGGGGACGTCGATCATCCCGACCGAATATACGATTTTTCTGAGCAGCGACGACGACAAAGAGTGGCAGGGAGCGAAGCGCCGCGGGCTTGAACAGGGGCTTTATCATATCCTCGCCGAACGGGCGAAAGAGATCGCCGGCAAGAAAAAGCTTGAAACGAAAAGTTTCGCGGTCCAGCTCCGCGTCGACGGAACGCTCGAGAAGGGCGAAACGCGCGTCCAGCATTCATGGGAAGATTCAAGTGCCGGAAAGACAAGCATCTTGGCGCGGCCGAAAGCACCGATTGAAGCCAAGCCGAAACCGCCGATGATCAGCCAGACACCCCCGCCGCCGGGTTTTGCCGCTCCACCGACACCAAATTTTACTGCTCCGGCAATGCCACCGGTATCGTCCGAACCACCGCCGACCGCGCTTCCCGGAACAATCCCACCGCGATTTCAAGCGCCCCCGACGTCCGAAGATCTTGAAGAATCCACTCGTGTTCAGAAGCGGAACCGCGAGCTTTACAAGGTCGAAGTATGGCGCGGCGGAGTCCGTCAAAACATCTTTCCGGTATTTCGGACCGAGGTCGTCATCGGGCGCGGCTCGAAGTCAAAACCAGTCGATATTCCGCTCACCGGCGATCCCGAGATCAGCCGCCGGCATCTTGTCATATATACCGACGGCAACGGCCATTTTTCGATGGTCAACGAGGGCCGAAACCCGGCGATCATCAACAACTACGAACTCCCCGTCGGCCAGCAGATCTCGATCGCGCCCGGCGTCCCGATCTCGATCTGCACCTATATACTTCGGATTCAGGTTTGATCAGGCTCAGATGTCAGACGGCAGACGGGAGATTCCAGAGATTCCATAATTCCAGAGATTCCAGAGATTCCAGAGTATCCGGAGATTTCGGAAACTCCTTTTATTCCCGAAACAGAAGAGTCCACCGGTGGAATTATGGAATCTCTGGAATTCCTGGAATCTGCCGTCTCCCTTCTGCCGTCTGAATCGCAATTGATTTTCTCGACGGCTCGGGCTATATTCTTCTCACTCCCTTGTCAGTTTGTCCTACGACAAGTCAAATAGAAAATTGAAGAGTGCCGCCGGGTCATTCGCTGCCAATGACCTGTTCCAGTGAACACAACCGTCGGGCATGACGCCCGCCGGAAATCGAAATGGAGACCTAAAGTATGCATAAAAACCAGTCAGCGGGATTTCGAAACCCGTTGTTGATCTGTCTGTTCATCGTTGGACTGATGACATCGCTCGTCGTTCTGCCGGGCACTTTCACAACTACCGCGGCGCGGTCCGGCGGAAAGGGCCTGATCGATCGGGCTGAGAGCCATCAGTCCGGGCTTGAGAACTATGATATTCGCGAGGATCGCAGCAAGGAAGCCGAAATGCTCGGATTCCGGCAGCGTCTCGGCAAAGACTCGGCGATCGTCGCCGACTTCCGTGACGGATTCGTCCGCGGCGAAGAATCGCTCAGATCACGAGTCCCGAGCCTGAAGGTCGAGTACAATCTCGACATCCGGATTCCGGAAGTCATCTCGCCCGACATGTGGCGGCAGCAAGTTGAGCGCCTGAGCGGGCCGTCAAGCCTTAATCGGGCCGAGATTCTCCGCAATTTCGTCAAACAGAACAGCGAATTGATCGGGATTGGCGACGCGCAGGCCGACAATCTGATTGTGACAGCAGATTACACCAATCCGAACGGATACATTTCGTTCGCGCATCTTGAACAATTGATCGACGGCGTTCCGGTTTTCCGCGGCGAGATCAAAGCCGGTTTCACGAAATCGGGCGAGATCATCCGCGTCATCAATAATCTTGCGCCCGGCATCGAATCCGAATCGCTTTCAAAGAACTTTGCCGCATCGGCCGACGCCGTTCGCGCTGCATACGAGCACATCGGTTCCAAGGCGCCGGCCGAACTGACCCGGAACGAGAATCTGTCATCGGATCTGAAGGATGTCTTCGGCTCGGACGATTGGGCGACGACCGCCGAAAAGATGTATTTTCCGACGGAACCCGGCGTTGCGGTCGCATCGTGGCGAGTGCTTGTCTGGCAGCCCGCCAACGCTTATTACGTGATTGTCGATGCCGAAACCGGCGCGATGCTCTGGCGCAAAAACATTACGGAAGATCAGTCGCAGGCGGCGACTTACGACATCTACGGGAATTCGAACGCGTTCATCGACGTTGCTGACAGCCCGGCTCCGCTTTCGCCGGGACCGCTCAACCCGACTCTCGGCCAACAGGGCGCGATCATCGAACGTTCGGGCCGGACGCTTGTCGGGAACGAAGCTCCGAACACTTTCAATAACCTTGGCTGGATCAACGACGGGGCGAACACGACCGACGGAAACAATCTTCAGGCCGGCATCGACCGTGACGGAATCAACGGCGTTGACGCCGCACAGTCAGGCAACGGCGCTTGTCCGGGAACGGGCTGCCGCACATTCACTTCGACATGGAATCCGCCGCCGGGAAATCCGGCTCCGGGCGATTCTCCGCTGACGGCACAGGCGCAACGCGGCGCCGTGATCCAGATGTTCTATATAATGAACCGGTATCACGACGCGATGTACAGTCTTGGATTTACCGAAGCCGCCCGCAACTTCCAGAACGACAACTTTGGTCGCGGCGGATCGGGACTCGACCGGGTTTCGGCCGAAGGCCAGGATTCATCGGGAACCAACAACGCCAACTTCTCAACGCCGGCCGACGGCGGACGCGGCCGGATGCAGATGTATCTCTGGACGGGTCCGACGCCGGATTACGATGGAACGACGGACGCCGAGGTCATGATTCACGAAGCAACCCACGGCCTGTCAAACCGTTTGCACGGCAACGCGTCGGGACTTTCGACGAACATGTCGCGCGGAATGGGTGAAGGCTGGTCGGATTTCTATTCGTATTCGATGCTCGCCGAACCGACCGATCCGATCGATGCGGTTTACACGACCGGCGGATACGCAACGTATCTCGGTGTTGCCGGATTCACCGGAAACTACTACTACGGCATCCGCCGCTTCCCGCGTGCGCCGATCACGTTCCTCGGACCGAACGGCAAGCCGCACAATCCGCTGACGTTCCGATATCTTAATTCCGACTGCAACACGCTGATCGGCACGACGACTTCGAATCCGCCGCCGAACAGCGCTTATCCGCGCGGGCCATACGGATCTACGACCTGCGATCAGGTTCACGCCGCCGGTGAGATCTGGAGCAGCGCGTTGTGGGAAGTCAGAAACCGTTTCGTCGCGCGTCTCGGATTCGCGGCCGGAACGACCCGTGCCCTTCAGGTTGTAACCGACGGCATGAAACTCGCTCCGATCGGACCGACGTTCCTTCAGGAGCGAGATGCGATCATTTCCGCCGCGTCGGCGCTTCCGATCGCCGAATTGGCGGCCGCCGATGTCGACGATGTTCGTGAGGGCTTCCGTGTTCGCGGCATGGGCCGCAGCGCAAGCATCCAGTCGACGTCACCGGCGTCCGTGACCGAGGCCTTCGACACCTGGACAAACCTTGCTCCGACCGCATCATTCACGTTCAGCTGCAGCGGACTTACGTGCAGTTTCAACGGCAGCGGTTCGAGCGATTCCGACGGTTCGATCGCCAGCTACTCATGGGCGTTCGGGGACGGCACCAACGGATCCGGCGCAACGACCTCGAAGACCTATGCGACGGCCGGAACGAGAACCGTGAGCCTGACCGTCACCGACAATCAGGGCGCGACCGGATCGGTTTCGCAATCGGTAACAACAACGGCGCCGGCATCGATCACGCTGACGGTCACGGTCCGTACATCCCGTAACAGGTTCTTTGCGGACTTGTCCTGGACGGGAGCGACCGGATCGGTAAACGTATATCGGGGAACCTCGATCCGGGCGACCGTTTCGGGATCAACCTACACTGACAATCTTGGACGCAATTCCGGAACGCAAACATACAAAGTCTGCAGCGCCGGAACGACAAACTGTTCGAACAGCGTGACCGTCACGTACTGATCGAACGAGCAAAAGATAATAGCCGCCCGGGATCAAATGGTGCCGGGCGGCGGTTCCTATTGACGGTTGCAACGGATGGCAATCAGTCCCACTTGCCGGTTTTCTGAAGCTTTCGGATTTTTCGTTTTGCGAGTTCGCGTTTAAGGCTGGTCATCCGGTCGAGAAATACGATTCCGTCGCAGTGATCGGTTTCATGAAGAACGCATCGCGCGGAAAGATCGGTGACATCGATCTCCTGCGGATTCCCGAGCACATCCTGAAACCTCGCGATCGGGTTCGGGTCGCCGTCGCCGCAGTCCATCACGAAAAGCCGTTTCGAAACATCGATCTGCGGCGCTGCCAGACCGACACCGCGGGCATCGTACATCGTCTCGAACATGTCGTTCACAAGCTGCGCCAGATCATCATTGAATTCCTCAGGCATCACCGGTTTTCCGACCTTGAGCAGGACGGGTTCCGGGTAATGCACGATTCGAAGCAAAGCCATAGGGAAAAATTCTAGCGCATCAGGCGCCGGATTGTCAGTCGGTGCCGCGCGGCTACGCGCCGAATTCCCGCTTCCCGATCCTGATACGAACGAATGGCCGCGAATGACGGTTGAGCACAAAGCGATGTCCGAAACCATAAAATGCGAGCCGCGACCGGTCGGCGGCGGCAGCTTTCAGAGCGATCTGTCTGCCGATCAGAAAGCTCGTGAATTGATAGGCGTCCAACAGGTGTTTTTTCGATGAATCCGGAACGAACTCCTCCGCGAACTCGGCAAACAGCGCTTCAAACCGGTCGCCGATCTCGCGCGAGACTTCAGGCAGCAGCTTTTTGGCTTCCGACATGCGTTTTCTGAGCAGCGTCCGCGCAAAATATTCCAGTTCGGTGCCGACGGCGGCTGCCAGTTCGGACGCTTCGGCCGATCCGATTCCGAATTCCCGCGCGACCGCCGCCGGATCGGCAAAAAATGCGTTCCGCAATTTCGGATCCGTGTAAAGCCGTGCGAGCAGATCCTGTAACTTCGTAAGATTCATCGTCATCGGCTTAGAAATCCGCGGGCCGTTTCGAGTTCCCCGACCAGTTCGTCAAAATCCGGAAAATTGCCGTCGCGCTCGAGAACCGCACCCCGAATCGCGAATCGCTGGGCGGCCTCGCAGAACAGTTCCCAGACCGCGTCTTCCGTCGGATCGAGGTGTGCGTCGATGAGCCGCTTCCCGTGACGCCTCGAACCGACAAAATGAATCTGAACGACACGATCGGCGGGGAGCGAATCGATAAATTCAAGCGGGCAGAATCCGAAATTCTGCGAATTGACATGAAGATTGGTGACATCGAGAAGCAACCCGCAATCGCTTTCGTCAAGGATCCGCGTGATGAATTCGGCCTCAGTCATTTCCGAAGCCGGAAAGGTCATCAGATACGAAATGTTTTCGAGGATCAGCGGAGCGTCGATCACCGAACGCACGTCAGCGATGTTGCGCTTGAACACGCGGATCGCCTCATTTGTGTACGGAACCGGCGCGAGATGGCCGATCGCCGTCCCGCCCGAACGCGTAAAGCAAAGATGATCGGAAAACCACGGCGGATCGACGGCCGAGATCAGCCCGGCGAGTTTATCGAGATAATTGCCGTCAATTCCTTCAGCGCTGCCGAGCGAAAGATCAAGCGAGTGCGGAACCAGCGTGAAATGATCGCGCAAAAGCTCAAGTTCGTCACGCTTGAAACGGTTTGCATCGAGATAATGATCGGACGTGATCTCAAGAAAATCGACCGCATCGCGACGTCTGAAAAGATCGGACCTGAAGGCTTCGCGAAAACCTATTCCGACACCAAGATCCGGAAGGTCAGCGGTCATCAGTCGCCCCCGCCGCATCCGCCGCACCCGCCGCCGCATGAACTTCCGCCGTCGCCCGACGAACACGAACTGGACCCGCAACCCGTACCGCAAGCTGCCGAATTTTGCGCTTTCCGGAACGCTTCATTGAATTCCGAATACATTGTGCCGGCCAGTACGCCTGTGCCAAGAACGCCGACCGAAAGCATCAGCGGATCGGCTCCGGCGGCGCCCGTCTGCGCTCCCGCGAGCGCGGCCGGCGGCGGCGATCCGAAGGCGATCCGCAGGCGTTCGAGAAATACCGATCCGAGTTTTGTTTGCCACGGCAATTTGGACTTGTAGTGAACCGCAATGATCCCGGCGATACCGAGCAGGAAAAGAAAGAAAAGGTTCGAACGGCCGTGAACCAATGCCGCGGCGAACTTGTATGCCCCGAGGCCGATGACGGCAAGAAACCCGGCAATTCGGTATGGCACGAACGCCGCGCGGTTGGCGGCGGTGTTGATCAGCTGCATTTGGCCGAGGCGCTGCTCAAGTCCGCGCGAGTGCGGCGCGAGTTCGGCCGGCAGACCGCCGCGTTTGAAGATCTCTGCCGGCGACCGCTCTGTCCCGATCCACGCCAACGCGTCGGCTTCGATGCGGCTGAGCATCGGGCTCGCATCCTTTCCGGTCCGCTTGATCCGCATCGCCGAACCGCTTTTCTGAATCGTCAGGTACTCTTTCTTGATCAGCGACAAAACCGCCATCCGTGCAAGTTCATTTTCGCCACCGCGCAGAAATCCCGCCTCGAACGGATCGAAATCAGGTTGGATCGACGGGATCGGAAGCCGGTCGGATTGATCCGCGGCACGTTTTGCGATCCCAAACGCGACCGCGACAGTGACAATGAAAACCGCGTAAAGAATCAGGAAATACGGGCCGTATAGATTGGCCAGCGGGTTATCGAAGATTAAATCCATAGGATCAAATTCCTCCGTGATGGATTATAACGAAATTCCCGCCGGCGAAGTCGCGGATGTAACACAAACTTAAGGAAGGAGAAAGACCTGCGTGACGTAATAGCCGCCCGATCGCGACTTTGCGACGCCGATTCCGGTCCGCGTGTAAGCGCGGTCAAGCATGTTCCGTTTGTGATCAGCCGAGCGGATCCAGCTTTTGACGGCGATTGCGGCGACGTCGTCGTAACCGTCGCAGAAAAAGAGATTCTCGCCGACTTTTGTCCAGTCCAAAACCTTTTCCGCCGCAACGCGCTCGGCGACAGAGTTCCCCTGACGGTCGAAATGGCCGAGATAGCCCTCACGCGCCATGTGTTTCGAATATCGCCGTGCGACCCGTGCAAGCCGTTCGTCCCATTCAAATTCGGACAACTTTGCGCGTTTCCGCTCGCGATTGATGAGATCGAAAACGCTCTCTTCGATCTCTTCGGAATCGTCAAAATTGAAAAATGAAAATGTTGCGGCGTACGTTTCGCCGACGTAAAATCCGCCGAGCGCCAAAAACAAAAGCCCCCGGGCAATGAACCCGATCAAATTCGACATCATGAACTTGCCTCCGATCAAAGAGATTCCGGGGGAAATTCGGTTTCGATGACTGCCGTAAAGGCAATCTATTCGTTTATCCTGGCGATTTCAGCGTTCGCCCAGTCGCACAACGTCCGGATCTCGGCCTCGCTGAGCATTGCCTCGCGGTGGATCCAGAGGTACGACGGCAGCGGCATCGCGGCCTTTTTGACCTCTTCGCAGATCTCATCGAGTTTTTTGCGTTTTCGGCGCGGCTCATAGGTATTGAATTTCGAAAAATTTAACTCGCGGCGCCCCTCCGTGATATGATCGGCCAGAAACCACGCCGCCGGCTGAACCTTTGAATACCACGGATATACAGTGTCGTGCGAGTGGCAATCCGTACACGAACGTTTCAAGATCTTCGCAACGTCATCCGGAATCTGCATTCCGGCCTCGATCGACTCAGACGCGACGACCGGCGGATTCGTAAAATCCGGACGAACGAACTGAATCGCGATAAACGCCGCAAACAATAATCCGATGACGACAAAAACTGCTTTTTTCATACCTGACACCGCCTATGAACGAACTCACAACGCTTGGACTTAACAACGCCGCGCCCAAACACGAGACGCGCGAACTCGGGGATTTCGGCGAAAAACTCGCCGCCGATCATATAGTCAGACGCGGAATGCGGATCGTCTGTTCCAATTTCCTGATCCCGATCGGCCGCAACCGGCGCGGCGCGGCGGTCACCGGCGAGATCGACATCGTCGCGCTCGATGGTGAAACGCTCTGTTTCATCGAGGTCAAAACCCGAACGTCCGACGCCTTCGCATCACCCGTAACCGCCGTCGATCTTCGCAAACAACGCCAGATCATCCGCGCCGCGCGGCTCTACCGCCGGATTTTCGGAGTCGAAAAGATGTCATATCGTTATGACGCTGTCGCGGTCGTCGCCGGCGAGCGTCCGAAGATCGAATATTTCAAGAACTACTGGGACGAATCGAGGTTCGATCGCAAGAACTGGGATCGGTATTACTGATTTCCGAACTTCGCCCGATCGGCTTCACCAAGTTCACCGATCTTCGTCATCAGAAAGTCGGCGATCTCTTTGTGTGTCCTGAGCCGATCGGACTTTTCGTAAAACTCGGCAAGATCGACCTCTTCGCCAAACCAGATACGGACCTTTTCGCCGCCGGTCCAATTGCCGAGGATCTGTTTCGGCAAATCGTTGCCGAGGCCGGCAATAAAGACCGGAATGACGTTCGGCTGCGCTTTTCGGATCACGGCTCCGACGCCCGGTTGCGCGGGAAGAAAACTATAGGGATACTGATTCAGATTTCGTTTGCCTTCCGGATGAAAACCGATCAGCGTGCCGTTGCCGTCGGTCGCGATACGGATCAGTTCAGCCAGACTGAACTTGTCGAATTCCCGTTTTTCAGCCTCTTTTTCCTCGCGGAAGAACGGCGGATACATCGCCCACCAGCCCATCACGAGATTGACGAACCAACCGATTGGCGTCGTGTAAAAGAACTTCGCCCGAACCGGAAAATAGAGCGTCACCGGACGTTTCGTCTGCCGGAAGATCACGCTCGAAACGACGTACATGTCGAAAAACGAGCGGTGGTTCGCGACCAGCAGCAGCGGCTTTTCGGTTACCGCGTTTTCGACGTTTTCGATGCCGAAAACGTTCATCAGATTGTAGGTGCAGATCCTGATCCAGAGCGAGCCGATATGCCGCTGACAAAACGTCCAGAACCGTTTCCAGCGGCCGCGGTTCATGGCGCGCGTCAGCCGGAAACCGAATCTCTCCGTCGGATTGAGAACCGCAAGTTCCCTTTCCGTCGGGTTGAGATCGATCATCTGAGTCTCTTTTACCGAAAGTTCGTCGTTTGCCATGAAATCAGAGAAATCACAGTCTAACACAATCAAAATGACCAAAAAAATCTATGGACACCGGTCGTTGGAACGTGCAAAACTATGTTTTACCTGCTGTTTGTTTTCGGCCCCCGATTTTTTGGTCTCAGGAGATTTTCAATGCGTCATTTTTTTTCCCGATCTATTGCCGCGCTTGCGGCTTGCTTGATGTTTACGACCGCGGCACTCGCCGGGCAGATTTCGGACGACGGCGTCTGGACCTCGACCGATGACTCGGCGCTTCGCTCGACCGATGCCGAAAGACTTGTCGAACCAAGCGTTTACGGTGTCTTCAAACTTGATAAAACGCGACTTTCAGCGCTTCTCAGGAGCGCGCCGCGCGAGTTTACCGACGACGCGATCGAACGACCGGTGATCATGACGCTGCCGATGCCCGACGGTTCCTTCCAACGATTCCGGATCGAGAGATCGCCGATCATCGAAGACGGCCTCGCAAAGAAATATCCGCAATTGGCTGAAACCTTTCGCGGTCAGGGCCTCGACGATCCGACCGCGACCGTCAGATTCGACTTTTTGCCAACGGGATTTCATTCGATGATTCTTACGTCTTCCGGAACGGTCATGCTCGACCCGTATTTCAAATCAGGCGACACCGACAACTACATCAGCTACCGAAAATCGGACGCTCCGCGGACAAGTCGGTTCATTTGCGAATTTGACGAGGTTCAGCAGGCGCAGTTTTTGACCGACGAGTTTGACCAGTTTTTCAACGGCCGCGAAGACGACGTCACGTCCGGCACGCAACTGCGCCAGTATCGGCTGGCGCTTGCCGCGACCGGCGAATATACGACAGCGGTCGGCGGCGGAACGGTCGCCGGCGCTCTCGCCGCGCAAGTGCTTGTCATGAACCGCGTCAACGGCGTTTACGAGCGTGATCTGGCGATCCGAATGAATATCGTGGCCAACAACGATCTCATTGTTTATACCGACGGAGCGACTGATCCGTACACGAATACGAACGGGTCGACGATGCTTGGGGAAAATACGAACAACCTGACAAACGTCATCGGCACCGCCAACTACGACATCGGTCACGTTTTCTCTACCGGCGGCGGCGGCGTGGCGACGCTCAACGGACCCTGCGGTGCGAATAAGGCCCGCGGAGTAACGGGTCTGTCGAATCCGGTCGGCGATCCGTTCGCGATCGACTACGTGGCTCACGAAATGGGTCATCAGTGGGGATCGAACCACACCTTCAACGGCGCGGTGAGCAACTGCAGCGGCGGAAACCGGAGCGCGGCGAACGCCTATGAGCCCGGAAGCGGCATCACGATCATGGCGTACGCTGGAATTTGCGGCAATCAGGATCTGGCGCGCAACAGCATTGACACGTTCCATGTCAGAAGTCTCGAAGTGATCGTCGCCTTCAGCCAGTCCGGCAACGGCAATACATGCGCGGCGACGACCGCCAGCGGCAACACTCCACCGAGCGTGGCAGTTGTCGGCGGGCCATCGTTCAACATTCCGAAGCAGACGCCGTTCACGCTGACCGCAACGGGTTCGGACACGAACGGCGACAGCCTGACATACGACTGGCAGGAATACGATCTCGGAGCGTCGACGACGACCGTTCCGAACACCGACGCCGACGGCATCAAGCCGGTCTTCCGGCCGTATCTTCCGACCGCTTCTCCGTCGCGTACTTTCCCCGCACTTGAATACATTTTGAACAACTCCAACGTTCCGCCGTCGACCTATTCATGCGGCCGCGCGACGCCTTGTCTGACGGGCGAGCTACTGCCGACCGTTGCAAGGACGATGAATTTCCAGGTGATCGCGCGTGACAACCGGGCGAATGCCGGCGGCATCAACACGGCAACCGCCACGGTCGTCGTCGACGGCGCTTCGGGGCCGTTCGCGGTCACGTCGCCCAACACGAACGTCACCGTCCCGGCCGGCTCGCCGCAAACGATTACGTGGAGCGTAGCGGGCACGACCGCCGCACCGGTCAGTGCCGCGAACATCAAGATCTCTCTTTCGACTGACGGAGGTCTGACATTCCCGACCGTTCTTGCCGCAAGCACGGCGAATGACGGCAGCGAGTCGGTCACGGTTCCAAACGTTACGACCTCGACGGCCCGCATTAAGATTGAAGCGGTCGGTAATATTTTCTTCGATGTCAGCGATGCCAATTTCTCGATCAGCGGGTCGGTCCGCGCGCCGTTCGATTTCGACGGCGATTCGAAGACCGACATATCGATTTTCCGTCCGGCTCCCGGCGAATGGTGGTATCTCAGATCGTCCGACGGCGGAAACCGCGCTTTTCAGTTCGGAGCATCGACCGACGTTCTGACGCCGGGCGATTACACCGGCGACGGCAAGGCCGATCTCGCGTTCTTCCGAAACGGCGAATGGTTTGTTTTGAGAAGCGAGAATTCGACGTTCTATTCGTTCCCCTTCGGGCTCGCGACCGACGTTCCGGTCCCGTCAGATTACGACGGTGACGGCAAGACCGATGCCGGCGTGTTCAGGGCCGCGACAAACACTTGGTTCATTTCAAATTCCGGCGGCGG
>JBGASE010000164.1:0-7678 GCA_044229875.1 Pyrinomonadaceae bacterium
AGTTCCATCGCAATCGACGCATCGGACGGAACGCCGACGCCGGCATCGACAATGATCGTCGCGTCAGGTAGCTGTTCTCGCATGATGCGAAGATTTGACGGATTCTGAACTCCCATTCCCGAGCCGATCGGCGCGGCCAGGGGCATGACCGCCGGACATCCGGCGTCAAGCAGCTTTTTCGCCATGATGAGATCGTCGGAAAAATACGGCAGTACGATAAACCCTTCATCGACAAGAGTTCGCGCCGCAACGAGCGTTTGTTCATTGTCGGGCAAAAGCGTAACCGGATCGCCGATGACTTCAAGTTTGATCCAATCGGTCTCGAGTGCTTCACGCGCAAGCCGCGCAGTCCGGATCGCGTGATCCGCGTCATAGCAACCGGCGGTGTTCGGCAGGATCTGCATCTTCGGGTCAAGATAATTGAGAAACGACTCGGACTTGCGGTCAAGCGGGACGCGATTTACGGCAACGGTCACCATTTCCGCGCCGGACGCCTTGTGGGCTGCCTGCATCTCATTGAAACTACGATATTTACCGGTACCGATAATGAGCCGCGAGGTAAACGTCTTCCCCGCCAAAACAAATGCGTCAGACATAACTATTGATCGAGAAACCATTTCCCGGAGTTCGAAACCGAAGATTTCATCGATAATTTGAATCTACAATATCGGCCGCAAAGTACGAAACGCGGAGAGCGTCGGGATTTTGGATTTTGGATATTTTCGATCTTGGGACTTTGATCTTGGGACTTTGATCTTGGGAATTTGATCTTGGGACGTTGACCTTGGGACGTTGACCTTGGGACATTGATCTTGGGACTTTGATCTTGGGACTTTGATCTTGGGACTTTGATCTTGGGACTCTGATCTTGGGACTTTGATCTTGGGACTCGGAATTCGATTTTGGACTGGATTGCATCTGGAACCTGGAATACTTGGAATCTGGAATACCTGGAATCTGGAATACCTGGAACCTGGAATACCTGGAACCCGGAATACCTGGAACCCGGAATCCCTGGAATCTGGAATACCTGGAATCTGGAATACCTGGAATCTGGAATACCTGGAACCTGGAATACCTGGAACCTGGAATACCTGGAATCTGGAATCCGCGCTCCGCCGTCTGACGTCTACGACATCATCCTCCGCCGACGAAGTGAACGATTTCGACACGGTCACCGTTTTTGACCATTGTTGACGGCCAGTCCTTTTTTCTGATGACAGATTGATTAAGTTCGATCGCAATGCGCTCGTTTAGGATTCCAATACTTGCGACGAGATCCTCAAGCGATGCGCCGGTTTCGATCTCGCGAACTTCACCGTTGACCGTTACTTTCATGCTGTGGATTGTATCAAACGGCAATCAGCTCTGCCGAACGATCTGCCGGAGTTCTGCTTCTTCGCCCTTGTCCAGAGCTCTCACAAGAAGCGCGGCGCGGCCTGATCTGAATTGCGGTATCTGAAGATGTACGACCGCGATTCCCGTGGCGTCGGTCTTTGCGTGGAAAATGAGGGGGCGGAAACTGGACCCGAGGATCTTGACGACTACCTGCGCGCCGATAATCCGTTTTGTCGGATCACCGCGATGAACGCAAATCTGGAGCGTTTTGCGTTCGCCGGCCCTAAAAGTCGTACTTGTCGCGAAATCGATCTCGAGTTTTCCGTTGAACGTTGGAATCGGTTCGACGAACTGGATCGCATCGTCAAGAAGGATTGTGTCGCCGCCGGTGTCGACGACGCCGACCGGTTCGACCACAAGATCGTCGTCAAGGATCTTCATCGGAAGTTCCCAAACAAGTTCCTCATCCGGCTGCGGAATCGGCGCAACCGGCGGCGGAGTCGGCCGTTCAACCGGCCTCGCGATCGGTTCCGGCCGGATTTCGGCCCGCATTTGAACAGGCGATGCGGATTTCGGTACGGCCGCCGGAATTACGGGCGGTGGCACCGTAACAACGGCATTTGAGGGTTGGACGGGCACAGCTGCGGCCGTTGCGGACGATTTGGTTTCACGCTTGATCGCCGCTTCCTTCGCGGTCATTTTGATGAGATCGTCGATTCGGCCTGACTTGACCGCGGCGCAAATCAGCTTGTGTTGTTTCTGAAGCTTTTCGGCAAGGACTTTTTCATTGAATCCGCTCGCGATCAGATCATCGTAAGGCGTCCGTTTGCTCGCCAGAATCGTTCCGCGATCGTAAACGAGCGACAGTATCAGCGGCGTGTCCAGACCCTTATCCTCCGTCTGGACATGATAGACGACGCCATTGTGCTCAATGTCTGTGTTGAATCCTGTAATCACAAGTTGATTTCGACGCGGTGTGAAAAGCGGCAATTCCGGCGGGATTCGCCTTCTAAAAATTAGCATACACCGAGATTAACGGTCAACGCTAAATATTCTCTTGCAACATTGTTAAACAGGCGCTTCCTTGCGTTCGAAACTCGCCTTCTGGCCCCCAAAGTTCCCTGCCTTGACACTGTTTCCGGCTTAACTTACGATTTGATTTGTGCAATAATTCTCAAGTTCGCGACGGACAATTTCTCGGTGTTTTCGCAGTCTGATTTATAGAAATTAGAAGGTTTCGATGGATACATTCAACATAATGGACTACGCACCGATCGGGGTCATGTTTTTGATCGCGATCGGTTTTGCAACAAGTCAGCTTCTGGTGACCCAACTCATCGGACCGCGCAAACGGACGGCGACGAAATTGATGCCGTATGAATGCGGCAAAGACCCGGTCGGATCGGCACGTGAGCGTTTCTCGATCAAGTTCTACACCGTTGCGGTGATTTTTCTGTTGTTCGACATCGAAGTTTTGTTCATGGTTCCGTTTGCGGTCGCGTTCAAGGAACTCCTCGACCAGCAAAAGATCAGCGGGATCATGTTCGGGACGATCGCGTTTATCGAGATCATGATTTTCCTTGGAACGCTGGTCGTCGGCTATATCTACGTTTGGAAAAAAGGCACGTTTGATTGGGGCATGCAGGCGCGGGCTGAGGCGCGGGCCGAAGCACGGGCGATGGTCGCCGCGAAAAAGGCGGAATTGGCACAACTTAGAAAAGCAGCGTAACGATTTTGGATTTTAGATTTTGGATTTTGGGCTGACCTTCCCATCCGACTCCAAAATCCGAAATCCCAAATCCAAAATTGGATCATGGGTTTAGAAAATAACATTTGGGAATCGTTGCCGGATGTTGTCACCGTCAAGCTGGATGCGGTGATCAATTGGGCGCGGAAATCTTCGATCTGGCCGGCGACGTTCGGTTTGGCTTGCTGTGCGATCGAGATGATGAACTCGGTGTCGGCGCGTAACGATCTGTCGCGGTTCGGGGCCGAGACTTTTCGTGCCAGCCCCCGGCAGGCCGACGTAATGATCGTGTCGGGCCGCGTTTCGCGAAAAATGGCGCCGGTTCTGCGCCGGATTTATGATCAGATGCCGGAACCGAAGTGGGTGATTTCGATGGGCGCCTGCGCGACTTCGGGCGGCGTTTTCGACAACTATGCGATTGTCCAGGGCGTCGACAAGATCGTCCCTGTCGATATTTACATTCCGGGTTGTCCGCCGCGCCCGGAAATGCTCGTCCATGCGATTACGATGCTCCAGGAAAAGATCATGACCGAATCGGTCAAGGATCGCCGCGACACGTTTGAAGAGGAGTCGCGCAAGTCGATCGTTCCGGGCACGCTTCCGGTTACTGAGGGCACGGCGCTCGAACGTGAACTCGAAGCCGAGGTCGCGCAGAACCGCGCGGCGCGTCCGTACTCGGTCCCGTCACGTCATGAACGCAGAAAATCATCTTAGTTGGTTCGGTGATATGAAGAACATCGCGGAAATTGTTGAAAAGCTGAAATCAGAGAATCCGGAATCGATCGCCGCTGTGACCGACGCGCTTGGTGAGGTGACCGTTACCGTCCAACCGGCCTCGATCGTCGCGGTCTGCACGTCGCTCAAGGCAAACCACGGTTTTGACATGCTTGCCGATCTTTGCGGCGCGGATCGCGGACCGGAAGAGGATCCCCGATTCGAAGTCAATTATCATCTGTTCTCGACAAAACACTTCGGCCGGTTGCGTCTCAAAGTTCTTCTCAACGAGGATTCGCCGAATGTCGAGACGGTCTCGGGCGTCTGGAAAACAGCCAATTGGCATGAACGCGAGACTTACGATCTCGTTGGTGTCGTTTTCGACAATCACCCGGATCTGCGGCGAATTCTGCTGCCTTCGGATTTTGACGGACACGCTTTGCGCAAAGATTATCCGCTGCGTGGCTATGAACCGTATTCGTTGACTTGAAGACGGAAACTGCTGATCCGGGATTTTTGTAATTTTCCGGGTCGCCGCTCGGGAAAAATATGGGATTGGAAAACATTTCGGACAAGGTCGAACTTCTCGATCAGCCGCTTGAATCGCAAATGACTTTGTCGATGGGGCCGCAGCATCCGTCGACGCACGGCGTGCTGAGACTGGACCTCCGGCTCGACGGCGAACTTATCGTCAAGGCGGTTCCCGACATCGGCTATCTCCACACAGGAATGGAGAAGCTGTTCGAATACAAGAAATATCAGCAGGGTATCGTGATCACGGACCGAATGGATTATCTCAATCCGCTCGGCAACAACCTCGCCTACGTGATGGCCGCCGAAAAACTGCTGCAGCTCGAGATTCCCGAACGCGCGCAGACGATCAGGGTCCTGATGTGCGAACTTCAGCGGATCGCGTCGCACATGGTCTGGCTCGGAACGCATTGCCTCGACATCGGCGCGATGAGCGTTTTCTTCTTCTGTTTCAAAGAACGTGAGAAGATCCTGAACATGATCGAATCCGCTTCGGGCGGGCGGATGACGCCAAGCTATTTCCGGATCGGGGGATTGATGATGGATCTTCCGGCCGGTTTCGAGAATCGCTGCCGGCAGTTTCTCGACGGATTTCTCGACGCGATGAACACGTTTGAGACGCTGGTCACCGGAAACACGATCTGGCAATCGCGGACTCAGGGAATCGGCATCATTTCGGGTGAGGATGCGATCGACTGGGGACTTACCGGGCCATGCCTGCGTGGCAGCGGAGTCGATGTCGATCTGCGCCGCGACAATCCGTACACCGGTTACGAGACATACGATTTCGACGTTTGCGTCGAGCATGACTGCGATGTCTGGGCGCGGTTCAAGGTCCGGATGCGGGAATGCTATGAGTCGCACAAGATCGTCCGTCAGGCGCTTGACCGGCTGACGCCGGGCCCGATCAAGGCTGACGCGCCGAAAGTCGTTTTGCCGGATCGCGACGACATGCGCAAGCACATGGATTCGCTGATCCATCATTTCCTGATCGTCGCCGAGGGATTCAATGTTCCGGCCGGCGAGGTATATCACGCGATCGAGGCATCAAAGGGCGAACTCGGCGTGTACATGAAGTCAAACGGCGGTCCGAAACCCGAGCGGGTTCATTTCCGCGGTCCGAGTTTTGTAAACCTTCAAGCACTTCCGGTCATGAGCGAGGGCGAAATGGTCGCCGACGTCGTCGCAATCATCGGGTCATTGGATATCGTTTTGGGCGAGATCGACCGGTAGCGTCGTCGCGGCGAATGCGCAGAATCACCGGCGCGGCCGATCCAAAAGGAAAAAGGGGCGTGGACACTACTCAATTGAAAGGAGAAATACTTAGCTCATGACGGAAAATCAGGAAAAAGAAATATTCAAGATCCTCAACCGCCTGGTGAAAGGCGTTAATGAAATTCGGGGCGATATTGTTGAGATTCGGGGCGATATCACCGAAATCAAGGCGGTTCAGAAAGAGCATTCGCGGATGCTCGTGGCGCTTGATTCAAAAACTGACTCGATCGCGTTGGCGGCGATCGAGGATCGCAAGCGCATCGGCAGACTGGAAGAAGCCGTTTTTGGCGAGATTGCGTAAATGTCCAAAAGTCGGGCGAGTTTCGCTCGTGTGAGCAAATATGGCATCAGTAGCAACTGACTATACAAACAAGATCAATTATACGGACGAAGTCGCCGAGTTTTCGCCGGCGGTAGTTTCGGAAATGCAATCGCACCTGACGAAATATCCTGAGGGGCGCAGCCGGTCGGCGTTGATTCCGTTATTGTTTGTCGTCCAGCGCGAACGCGGATGGATCGACAACGCCGGCGTCAATTTTCTGGCGCAGTTTCTCGGGCTCGAGGTTTCAGACGTTTGGGAGACGGCGACGTTTTACTCGATGTTCAACCTTCGGCCGGTCGGTCGGCACCATATCCAGATCTGCAAGACTTTGTCCTGCAAGATCATGGGTGAACCGGACATTACCGATCATATTTGCGGCAAACTTGGCATCAAGCCGGGCGAGTCGACCGAAGACGGCGATTTCACCGTAACGCTGGTCGAATGTCTCGGAAGTTGCGGCACCGCGCCGATGATGCAAATCGGATTTGATTATCACGAGGATCTGACGATCGAAAAGGTCGATCAGATCCTTGATTCTTTAAGGAAGAAGAAATGACCGGCAAAGAACTCGTCGAATTCGTTTACAAAGCGTTCGAGACCGGCGACATTCCGGGATTGCTCGGCAATTTTGCCGCTGATATTCAGTGGACCGAGGCCGCAGGCTTTCCTTACGGCGGGACCTATATCGGCGCGCCCGCGATTCTTGAGAACGTGTTCATGAAACTCGCGACCGAATGGGACGGATTCGCAGCTGTGCCGGCCGAATTCGTCAGCGAAGGCGACACGGTCGTCGCGCTCGGAACGTACAGCGGGACATATCGTGCAACCGGTAAATCGATGGCGGTACCGTTTGCACATGTTTGGAAGATCAAAGACGGCAAACTGTCGCGATTCATGCAGCACACGGACACGTTGAAAGTCGCGGACGCGCTTTAATTCGGTGTCGATGACCTAGTTCAGCCAGACAATTTTCCGGCGAACTTGATCGATTGAATTTTATGGAAATCAAAGCAATCGGATGCGAACCGTTGCAACTCAAGCGGATGCACGTCAAAGACGGGCACACGCTCAAGGTGTACCAGGAAACCGGCGGCTACCAATCGCTCAGGAAAGCGATGGGCATGTCGCAGGATGACATCATCAATGAGGTCAAAGCCTCGGCGCTTCGCGGCCGCGGCGGTGCTGGTTTTCCGACCGGAATGAAATGGTCGTTCGTGCCGCGCCAGTCGCCGAAGCCGAAATATGTCGTCTGCAATGCGGATGAATCAGAGCCCGGAACCTTCAAGGACCGGTATCTGCTCGAACGCGACCCGCACGCGTTGATCGAAGGCATGCTGATTGCCGCCTTTGCACTCGGAGCAGCCGCTTGCTACGTATATTTCCGCGGCGAATACCGGTATCTGATCGACATCATGGATCAGGCGATCGAGGAAGCCCGACAGGCGAACCTCGTCGGCAAGAATATCCTCGGCAGTGACTTTTCGTGCGAGGTGTTCACGCAAACCGGAGCCGGCGCGTACATTTGCGGTGAGGAAACCGCGTTGCTTTCGTCGCTCGAGGGTTTCCGCGGTCATCCCCGGATGAAGCCGCCGTTTCCGGCGATCGAAGGACTTTATGCCTGTCCGACGGTCGTCAACAACGTCGAAACACTGACCAGCGTCCCGCAGATCATCGAAATGGGCGGCATCGCCTGGCGCGATCTCGGAACCGAAAAATCCGGCGGCACCAAACTCTGGTCGGTTTCGGGCCAT
>JBGASE010000017.1:0-64956 GCA_044229875.1 Pyrinomonadaceae bacterium
CTTTTTCATAATTTTCTCCATAAAAAATCGCGGAGCCGTCGTGTTTGGCGGCTCCGCGACTGTTCTGTCAACCGATTACTTTGCGGCGACTTCGACGATCGGCGTTACCGTGATCTTCAGAACGCTTTTCGTTGCCGGATAGCTGAAATTGTCGACGACCTGACGGACGACTCCCTTTTCGGCGGAGCCGGTGTTCGCCATCTTCTGGCGCGGCGCCTGATCTGCTCCGGTTCCGGGTTCCTGATTGACCTCGGTGCCGGCGTCCCACAAAAGGAACCGATCGGTGATGTCTCCGTTGAAGGGCGAGCCGTTTTCGAAAAGATCGATTGCCCGCGACGGAGCGTAGAAAAGGTCGTTCGATTGGCCGAACATCGCGGCGAGCATCAATCGGTCGCCTTCGGTGGCGCTGACTTCGAATTCATACGCCTGTCCGGGAAGGATCGGTGCCGGCATCGAGCCGCCGACCGGCGTGTTGAAAGCACCGGCCTTCGATCCGAGCTGTTCGACGAGTCCCGCCGGATTGCCGTCTTCAGCCTGCATTTCCAGGCCCTTGCCCGCGTCGCCGCCGATGTTGAAAAGCGGCATCTTTCCGCCGCCGACAACGAAAACGCCCGGCGAAAGAGCGAACGGATACTTCGTTCCGCTGGTATTTGTCTGTTCACCGGTTGAAACGTTTTCGACGCGGACCTTGAACCGCATCTGCTTTTTCGGTTTCGCGAATGTCGCGGTCTGAACACCGAGCATCAGCGCAACGGCCATCATGAAAAGTGCAATCTTGTTTCTGTACATAAAAAGAATCTCCAAATGAATCGATATGAATTAACCGTGATCCGCAACCGATTTGCGTGATCGTCAGCCGGTTAATTCCGGTCTCGGGACGGATTATTCCAGCACGGTTTTCGGGAATAAATCGGGATCGAAGGTGGTTTAACAGAGGCTTCCGTCGGAATCTGCGAGGTGGCGGGATCGGCTCGGGCGGTTCGGTTTCTGCGAGCCGTCGCAGTGATCTACTGAGCTTGAAATATATTTTTCAGAATTATTGGAAAGGATTCCTGAATAGACCTTTCTATAAACAACGGAAGATAAACGGTGGTCAAGCGCAGTGGCAAGCAAACTGGCTTATCAGAAATCTGTCCGAGGTCTGTTCACAATCTCCAATCAATAATTTCACCGGTCGTGTTTAGCGAGAACACGACCGGTTTTTTCATTTGCGATTTTGGGATTTGCAATTTGCAACTTGCAATCGACAATCGCGGACGCGGAGAGCAATGGACGAGAGTGGACAATGGACAACGGACAAGGGACATGAGGGGACAATGGACAATGGACATAAGGGGAGAATGGACAACGGACAATGGACGAGAGTGGACAACGGACAATGGACAATGCCGAAGAGGCGGGAAGTTGACCATCGAATGGTTTGTGATAACGATTCCGTCTGACGTTTGCCATCTGCCATCTGCCGTCTGACGTCTGCCATTTCACCAAATTGACAAAGCAAGGTAGAATTTAGCAAAGCATTACTTATCAATACATAACTACTGGAGTTGAATAATGAAAATCGGATTACCGAAAGAGATCAAGGATAACGAATACCGAGTCGGGCTGACCCCGGCCGGGGTCAACGCGCTGACGAATGCCGGACATGAAGTTTTTGTCCAGAAGACGGCCGGACAGGGTTCAGGTTTCAGTGATGAAAACTACGTCAAGGCAGGCGGGCATCTGCTCGACACGGCCGACGAGGTCTGGGCGACCGGCGACATGATCGTCAAGGTCAAAGAACCGATCGCGCCCGAGTATCCGCGGATGCGCGAAAATCAGGTCCTGTTCACCTATCTTCACCTTGCCCCCGAATTCGAGCTGACGAAGCAGATGATGGAACGCAAGGTGACCGGCGTCGCCTATGAGACGATCACCGACAAGTTCGGTCGTTTGCCGCTGCTGACACCGATGTCGGAAGTTGCCGGCCGGATGTCGGTTCAGGTCGGCGCAACGTATCTTGAGAAAATGAACGGCGGAAAGGGAATCCTGCTCGGCGGCGTTCCGGGAGTGCCGGCGGCGAACGTCGTCATCATCGGCGGCGGCGTGGTCGGCACCGAAGCCGCGAAAATGGCGGTCGGGCTCGGCGCGAAGGTGACGATCATCGATATCAACCTCGACCGGCTTCGTCAGCTTGACGACATTTTCCTGTCGAAGGTTCAGACACTTGCCTCATCGCGTTACGCGATCCATGAAGCGATCTCGCATGCTGATCTCGTCATCGGTGGCGTTCTGGTTGTCGGCGCGGCGGCTCCGAAGCTCGTTACGCGCGACATGCTCAAGGACATTCCGAACGGCGCGGTGCTGGTCGACGTTGCGGTTGATCAGGGCGGCTGTTTTGAAACGACGCATGCGACGACGCATTCGAACCCGACGTTTTATGAGGAAGGGGTTTTGCATTACTGCGTTGCCAACATGCCGGGCGCGGTACCGCGGACGTCGACATTCGCATTGACCAACGCGACGCTGCCTTATGCTCTGTCGCTTGCAAACAAAGGCTTTGCACAGGCGATCGCCGACGATGCCGGTCTCAAAGAAGGCGTCAATACGTACGCCGGGAAATGCACCTACGAAGCGGTCGCGACGTCGCAGAACATTGAATACACGCCGCTCGACGATTTGCTGGTCTGATCTTCAGGCTCGGATTATAGAAAAAAGGTTGCCCGGACTTCTGCCGGGCAACCTCGTTTTTTGATTCGAAATGTCTGATCGATCAGCCGATCAATTCGGCAAGCGTCGCAAGAAGGCGTTCCTTCAGATTCGTATCCTTTGTCAAGAAGGCGTCGCAGAACCGATCGTCATCGGCGCGTTCGTCAAGCCCGCTGAGAATAATGAAAGGTACGATCCGATCCGGAAATCGGGCGCGGATCATACGGCACAATTCGTAACCGGAGAGATTCGGCATTATCGCATCGGCGACGACCGCGTCAAACGCATCCTCACCATAGAGTTTAAGTGCGATCAGTCCGTCCTCCGCGACGACGACCTCGAATCCAGCTTTCGACAATACGATCTCGATGAACTTCCGCATCGAGGCATCGTCTTCTACCAACAGCAGCCGCTTCGATTGTTCAGACATACTTCAAAGGACTTCGACGTCCTTGCTCCTCCGTGAAATCGTTTCGGGGTAGATTGATCGATAGCGAGAGTGGTTTTAATTTAATGACTTGCCAAGTTTTTGTCAATTTACATAAACTTGAGTTTCTCTTATGTACGAATTTGCAGTCACGCCTGCGGTAACACAAATGCGACGCGCCGGCGTGATCGTGACGGAAGTCGCGCCCGATTCGCTCGGCGCTGAGATCGGCATCGAGTCGGGCGACCGGATCATCAAGGTCAACGGCCGATCGATCCGCGACTATCTAGATTTCAGATTTCAGACATCCGGCGAAACAGAGCTCGAGTTCAGGGTCAAGAAATCGAACGGCGAAACGTGGGACATTGAACTCGATCGGGAAGAAGGCGAGGATTTCGGAATCGGGTTCGAACAGATCGTGCCCCGCCAGTGTGCGAACGAATGTCTTTTCTGTTTCTGCAAGGGCAATCCGGCCGATGCGCGCCCATCGCTTTTCGTCCGCGACGAAGACATCAGGCTCTCATTTCTCTACGGCAATTACACGACGCTGTCATCGATCACTCCCGACGAGATGAAAAGAATCGTCGAACAGCGTTTGTCGCCGCAATACGTGTCGGTTCACGCCACCGATCTTAAAACCCGCGCCTATCTGCTCGGAGTCGATGAAAAGCGAGCCGATATCTCGGGTAAGATTCGGACGCTGCTCGACAACGACATCGAAATTCACGCCCAGATCGTGCTTTGTCCGGAGATCAACGACGGCGACATTCTCGAAAAAACCCTGCGTGATCTGGCGGATGATTTCCCGAAGGTCGTTTCGACCGCGATCGTGCCGGTCGCGCTCACGCTTCACAATACCGATGAGCGGCTGACGCGCGTTACACCCGAGTTTTGCCGGACGACGATCCGGCGTGTCGAAAAGCTGCAAAAGGAGTTTCGCAAAACGCTCGGGACGACATTCGCGTTCCTCGGCGACGAAATCTATCTCAAGGCAGGTGCCGAAATTCCGTCGCGGAGGCATTACGGCAATTATCCGCAGATCGAGGACGGCGTCGGTATGATCCGTTCGTTTACGACCGCATTCGACGCGATGATCGCCGGCATCGGAATGGGCGGCCGCAATAGACCGGTCCGCAATGTCCGGACGCATCTCGCCGCATTCACGCCGGTCAATCAAGGCACATCACCGGAATCGCCGATATCGAAGCACGGCACGATCCTGACCGGCGAGATGTTCGCGCCGGTCCTCCGTGAGCAGATCGGCCGCGTCAATGCCTTGACCGGTTCGGATCTCGCTGTCGCCGCGGTTCCTAATACATACTTCGGCGGCGATGTCTCCGTCGCCGGTCTTCTCACCGGCCGTGATTATCTGGCTGCCGCCGGATCCGTGACCGGTGACTTTGCAATCATTCCGAAACACACGATCAAATCCGACGAACCGATTCTTCTTGACGGGATGGAATTCGGTGCCCTGCAGCAGGAATTTCCGGTTCACGTCCACCCGATGGACGTTGACGAACTGTTTGCATTCCTCAGCAACGAAACTTGAGATCAGAACAACTGATTCAATCTGGCAACGGCTTTGTGCAGATTCTCCATCGATGTCGCGTATGAGAATCGGAGGAATCCGTCAGCCCCGAATCCGGCGCCGTCGGTAACGACCGTATGAGCTTCATGCAACATGTGATCGGCGATCTGCGAGGATGAACCGAAGCGATCACCGAGCAGGTCACGGACATCGACGAACGCATAGAACGCACCTTCAGGCATCGCGCATCTGAAACCGTTGACCTTCTGGAGTTCAGGAATCAGCCAATCGCGCCGGCGTTTGTATTCCGCCAGCATCGACGCGACCGCGTTCATCGATTCTTCGCGCCGTTCGAGCGCGCGCGCGCAGGCATACTGCACGAAACTCGTCGGATGCGTCGCCGAATGGCTCTGCAGTTTGACCATTGCTTTCGTCCAGGCTTCGTTTGCGATCGTGTATCCGATACGCCATCCCGTCATTGCGTAGGTTTTTGAGAAACTGCCGCCGACACAAACGAAATCGCGAAGTTCTTTCGGAAGCACGGCCGAAGTGAAAACCTCGGCCGGCGGATACGCGAAGAACAGATAACATTCGTCGGTGAGCACGTAAACGCCGTTATCAACACAGACTTCGATGATCTTTCGCATTTCGTCGGCCGGTATGACGCGGCCCGACGGATTGCTCGGCGAATTGATGATAAGAAGCCGCGTTTTCGGTGTAATCGCGTCTTTCACCTGATCGGCCGTGAGTACAAAATCAGTTTCCTCGGTGTCGATGTAAACGTTGTTGCCGCCGCAGAAATTTACGATCTCGGGAAACGTAACCCAGTACGGTTTCGGGATCAGGACGTCGTCGCCGCGATTGATCAACGTGCAGACCGCATTGAAGAGTCCTTGCTTTCCGCCGCATGCGGCTGCGACTTCTGAAGGCGAAAAGTCCGTTCCGAACTGATCATGATAGAAATGCGCGACCGATTCGGTAAAAGACTTCAACCCGCTCGACGGCGTATATTTCGTGAGTCCTTTGTCGAGCCCCTCGACCGCCAGTTGTTTGATGAAATCCGGTGTCGGGAAATCAGGCTCACCGACCGTAAGATCGATCACGTCGAAACCCTGATCGCGGAGATTTGACGCTGCGAGCATCGCTTTGAGTGTTGACGACGCCTGCATTCTTGAGACGTTTTCAGAAACGGGAAACGCGTTCATATCTCAATCTTAAATCGAAAATGGCGTAATTTGCACCCGTGAATTCGGATTTGAAGAAAAATATCGGTCCGCTCGGTGGGTATCAATCGGAACGAGGGCGATCATTTGGGATCCAATCCCCCGATCCAGCACGTGACCTCGTCAAAACCGTTGCGCAATGCCGCGCCTGCCGAGTTGAGAGTCTCCCATGGCGGCAACCAGGCCGGGTCGGCGCCGCGTTCCAGCAAATATCTGGCAACCTCAAGCTGACCGCCGTGACATGCAAACCAGAACGCCTGATCGATTTCGCGGGCGGTCGGATGATCGTCGCGGTCGAAGCGCCCGCGAACACCGTCGGCAAACCCGAGCGCCGCTTTATGATCGAAGTTCATCGCTGCCCCGAGTTCGGCGAGTCGCCTCGCTGCGGCCCATTGCGCAAAAGCGACGGCGTCGGACATTGGAGTTCCGTTGGCGATAACGGCGCCGTCGGACTCGATGTTCGCGCCGTTTTCGAGCAGCGCGTTCAGGGCGTCGAGATCGCCGCTGCTGGCGGCCCAGTGCAGTGCCGTTTCGCGGTGCGGCCCGCCGATAAACGCAGCGTCAAGATCGCAGCCGGCTTCGGCAAGTGCGCAGATCGTCTCGGCGACACGCGGGAAATGACCGGGCCAGTCGGTCGCGATATGCGCCAACGAACGAGCCTTGGCCGGTCTTGAAGCGTCGCGGATCCGAGTTTCGGCAAGTTCAGTGTGCGTTGCGAGAATCTGTTTCAACGATTCGACGTCGCCGGACCGGATCGCGTCGGTGACCGCCGCCGCCAACGGATCGGTCTGGTCAAGAAACCGGATCGAATCCGCCCGCCGGCGTTCAGTTTCAACGTGCGAAACAAAATCGGACCAGGTTTTGAAGCCGTACTCGCGGGCGATAAGAAATTGGACATCGCCGAGCCGGATCGCGCCGGCGTCGCCTGGTGTTCTCGGGCGCAGAGTTCCGATCCGTTCGAGCAGATGCTCGCGGGAGATCGTTACCGGCGAGCCTTCCCACGGGATTTCGAGCGGCAGTTCACGTTGCCAGGCTTTGAGCAGCGCCTTGGCGATGTTTTTGTAATTTTCGATGTTCGGATTTGTCGGAAGCGGTTTCATGCAATCTCCTTTCGCCGGTCATCCTGATGTCTGCCCGATTCAGGTCGAAAGAAGGGTATGCGTCCTTCGCGGATTGTGATTCAGGAGATGGGCATCGCCCTTGATGCAGACAGGTTGCGCTCTCCGACGCATTTCGGATTTTATGATTTCCGGCGACGATTTTCAATCGGTCGGACACGTCGAAGGCTCAATCGCGGCCAAGTTTGCGGCGCATCGCCGCATCAACGGGCGCCGGGATCAGTCCGGAGATGTCTCCGCCGAGACCTGCGATCTGCCGGATCAAACTTGACGAAACATACGAATATTCTTCGGCGGACATCAAAAATACGGTTTCGACTTCCGGGGCGAGCCGGCGGTTCATGAGCGCCATCTGCAGCTCATACTCGTAGTCCGAAACGGCCCGGATTCCGCGAACGATCGCCGTTGCGCGCTGTTTCCGGGCATAGTCGACGAGCAAACCCTCAAATGAATCGACCGTGACACTGCAATTGGTGCTCGACGGGATCGCTTCGCGAAGCATCGCGCAGCGTTCTTCGACGGTAAACATCGGTTGTTTCCCGGGATTGCCGAGCACGGCGACCACGACTTCATCGAACAGCTTGCAGCCGCGGGCGATGATGTCGAGATGACCGTTCGTGATCGGATCGAATGATCCCGGATAGATCGCTTTGCGCATAAGTATCACCGCCGCACGTCAGAACTTTGTATCCAAAAGCTTCTTTGCTTTCTCAACCGACTCTTTATACTCGACGATATAGTCCGGATTGGGCTTCATCTTAAGAAGCGTTTCAAGCTGCCTCCGTCCTTCGGGTTTCTTTCCGACCGCCGCGTATGCCTCGGCCAGATGGAGGTAAATATAGGTGTTGTCTTTTTCGATTTCGAGCGCCTTTTCAAGATATTCGACGGCCTTTTCGGGCTTTCCGCCCATCATCCCGGTCGTTGAGAGCTCAACCTGTGCGAGCGCGTCGTAGGCACTTGCCGATTGATATTTCGGATTGATCTCGATCACCTTGTTCATCGCCTCACGAATTTCGTCGACGGCCTTGATGCCGACGGTTACCGGGCTTCGCTTCGCCTGCTCGCCGAGATTCGCGCCGAACCAGAAATGGCCGTCGGGCTTGTTCGGTTCAATGCGGGATGCGATCCTTCCGGCCTGCTTGCCGGTCTCGAACGCCTTTTCGGATTCCTTCTCGTCCGTTGACTGCTTCCCAAGAAAATAGTTGTACTTTGCGAACTTCCATTCGACCTCAAAATTGCGATTGTCGGGGTTGCGGACGGCGCCAAGTTCGGCGATCGCTTCACGCAGTTTGGCAACGTCTTCACGTTGCTTGAAGAGCGCGTCGGACTTGCCGAGCACGTCAACGATGACGGTTGGATCGACAACGTGTTTCAGCGATTCGGTCTCGACTTTTGAAGCGCATGAAATCGCCGTCACGGCGATCGCGGCAATTGTAAGAAATCGGTAAAAGTTGGCTGGTCTCATTGTGTCAAATTACCGAAAAGACGAATTCTTTGGTATAGTCTATGTCTTTGCAAACGCTTAAAGTTTTCTAAAAATAGCACAAAGCGACAATGAACAAAAACGGACAGGCGGCGGCGTTTTACGATCTTGAGGGGACTCTGGTCAGCACCAATCTGGTGCATACGCTGGCATTTTATTCGCGCCGCCAACAGGGATTGCTGAGTACGATCAGGAAGAGCGTCGGGACGTTGGCCAAACTGCCCGCGTTCGGAATTACCGATCTCTACTCGCGAAATGTTTTCAACGAGTATTTCTTCAGATCGTATGAAGGCGAATCGTTCGATCGGCTTCGGTATTTCAGTCAGGAGCTGTTTGACGAGGTTCTCAAACCGGCGATCTTTGACGGCACGCGCGAACTCATCGCGCAGGGGAAAAAGCTTGGGCAGCGGCAGGTCGTTTTGACTGGGGCGCTCGATTTTACGGTCTCGCACATGATGGATTATCTCGGGATCGACGATTACGTCGCGAACCGGCTCGAATTCGTCAACGGCTACGCCACCGGCCGCGTGCTGCCGCCGGTAATGGCATCGGCGACGAAAGCGAAATGGATGCGCGAGTACGCCGAGCGTGAGAATATAAACCTAAGCGACTCATACGCTTACAGCGACTCGATCTCGGATCTCCCGATGCTCTCGATCGTCGGTCACCCGGTCGCCGTCAACCCCGATTTCAGGTTGAAGCAGACCGCGATCCAGCATGATTGGGCGATTTTGGATTTGAAATGAGGGTCTTTGAAGCGCGCGGAGTGTGCGCGGGAATAAAGCCCGGCGTGAAAACGCCGGGTCGGAATGATTGATTGATGCTTAGATATTTGAAGATAAGGGGAAAAGACCATTTAGGGGAGAAGAGAATTATGGGGCAGTCCTTCACGAATTTGATCTATCACATTGTTTTTGCTACCAAGAATCGCCGACCATTGATACACGAATCGGTGCGGGATCGCTTGTATGGATACTGCGGAGGAATTATCGGAAATCAAGGGGGAATCGCATTGGCGATTAATGGGATGAGTGACCATCTGCATGTTCTTGCGAAATTGCGGCCCGATAAGGCTTTGTCATCCGTCCTTCGTGATCTGAAGGCGAATTCTACCGGCTGGATGCATGAGGTGTTTCCCGAGGTCGAGGATTTCAGGTGGCAAAACGGTTATGGAGCCTTCACTGTCAGCGCGTCGCAGATCGAGAGGGTTCGAAGATACATTGAGAACCAGAAAGAGCATCATCGCCAGGTAGGTTCGTTTCGCGACGAGTTCATTAAGCTTCTTCGGGCGAACCGAATTGAATTTGACGAGCGGTATTTGTTGATTTGATGGTTTGGCGTGAGCACGGAACCCGGCGCTGACGCACCGGGCCGTATGCTTTCGCACGCTTCGCGTGCTTGGTGCGGTTCGTTCGGATTGACACCCGGCGCTGACGCACCGGGCTTTATGCTTTCGCACGCTTCGCGTGCTTGGTGCGGTTCGTTCGGATTGACACCCGGCGCTGACGCACCGGGCTTTACGCTTTCGCACGCTTCGCGTGCTTGGTGCGGTTCGTTCGAATTGATACCCGGCGCTGACGCACCGGGCTTTATGCTTTCGCACGCTTCGCGTGCTTGAATTGTCTACTGATTACCGACTACTGACTACCGTCTACTGTCTACTGACTTATGTCTTTGCAATTACGCAGAAAAACGCACGAATCGATCGTGTATATCGATAAGGACAGCGCGCCACGGATCATGCCGTTCGGCGAGGATTTCATCATCAACGACCTGCCCGTCGGGACGCGCGTGATCTATCCGAATCCGCCGATCAAGGGACTGCCGAACCGCGAGGCGGCGATCCGTTATGCCGTCAATCATCCGATCGACGCCAAGCCGCTTTATGCGCAGCTTGAACCCGGAATGCGGGTAACGATCGCGATGGACGACATCTCGCTGCCGCTGCCGCCGATGGCGACACCGGATCTGCGTCAGACGATGCTTGAGGTCGTGCTCGACATGTGTGCCGCGAACGGCGTCGATGACATTCATCTGATCATCGCCAACTCGCTCCACCGCAAAATGACGGCGTGGGAAATGGAGCGGATGGTCGGATCGCGCATCTTCAACGCCTTTTATCCTGATCGCTATTACAACCACGACGCCGAAGACGATGAAAATCTCGTCACGCTCGGGCATACGCGCCACAATGAGCCGCTTCGCGTCAATCGACGTGCGATCGAGTCGGACATTCTGATTTATCTCAATATCAATCTGGTCCCGATGGACGGCGGTCACAAATCGGTCGCGGTCGGGCTCTGCGATTATGAGTCGCTCCGAGCCCATCATGAACCGCAGACGATCCGCGATTCGCATTCGTACATGGACCCGCCGGCGTCCGAACTTAACCACAAGGTCATCCGGCTCGGAAAGCTCGTTGACGAGCACTGCAATGTCTTTCATATCGAAACGGCGATCAACAACCGCATGTTCCCCGACGGTTACGATATTCTGACGCGCAATGAGGATGAATTTTCATTCGCCGACCGGATGAAATGGGAGGCGATGAAACGAACGTTTTCGAAACTTCCGCGCGTCGCCAGGCGAAAGATGCTGCATGCGATCCCGGCCGCCTATGAACTGATTGCGTGCTACGCGGGCGCGACTGAACCGGTGCACGCGAAGATCCTCGAAAAGAACTATCAGCAGTACGAAATTCCGGTCAAAGGCCAGTGCGACATTCTGATCACCGGCATTCCCGACATTTCGCCCTACAACGTTTATTCGGCGCTAAACCCTTTGCTTGTGCAGGTTATGGCGCTCGGCTACCACTTCAACATGTACCGGAACAAGCCGCTGCTCCGGAAAAACGGAGTCATGATCATCACCCATCCGTGCTTTGATGAGTTCGATCATAACTTTCATCCGAGTTACATCGAGTTTTTCCACCGATTGCTGCCCGAATCGCGCGACGCGTTTTATCTTCGGGAAAAGTACGAGCGCGAATTTGCCGAAAATCCGGCGTATATCGAGATGTATCGGCGCGGCAACGCCTATCACGGCGCGCATCCGTTCTTCATGTGGTATTGGGGCGAAAACGGCCGTCAGCATGTCGGCAAGGTGATCGTTGCTGGCGCCGAGAACGCGCATGTCCCGGAAATGCTCGGATGGGAACGTGCCGACAACCTGACCGACGCGATCGCAATGGCCCGCTCATACATGGGTCGCAGCGCCGAAATCACGATGCTTCATCAACCGATCATCGGGCTCTGCGCAGTTACGGACTAGTGGGATTTGCGATTTTTGATTTGCGATTTGCAATTTCGGATCTTTCAAGGCAGTGCGCTGCCGGAATTGCAAATTGCAAATTGAAAATCGCAAATCTCAAGACTCTTCGGTCCCGAAAAGCAGATTCCGGCGGCGATCGATAAAGCCGCGCTCGTCGATCGCGAAAAGGTATTTGCCGTCTTATTCGATCTCGAACCTCGCGAAGATCTCAAAACGGATCTTGAACTTGGTTATGCTGAGTCCCGCCGACTCTTCATCGGTCTCGCGGCGGCCGTTTGTCGAAAACCCCATGCTACTGTTGCTGTTGAGAGAACCCGTCCGAAAGTTTGAAAGCTCCTGGCTTTCCTCGACCTCACGCACAAAAACCGGTTTTCCGACGCGTTCGCCGATCGCGCCGAGAAGGTATTCGGCCTTCATCTTCGCCGCCTTGATCGCTTCCATTTTTGTTTCGCGACGGAACTTCGGCAGATCGCCGTGCGTCGATTCGATCAGGTCGAGCCGCGCGACATTGATCCGGTCGGCGAGGTCCTGAAGCGGTCCCAACTTATTGATATCAGTGATTTTAAGCCGATAGTCCTTGGACCCGAGCGTGTCTTTCAGCCGTCGCTGCCGGACATATACGCTCGAGATGTCATACACCGTCAGATCCTTCTGGACATCGATGCCGAGCGCGGTGAGCTCGCGTCTGAGCGCCGCTTCCTGATCCTCGATCGTGATCTTTTTCTTGCCGTCGACGCGTTCGACAAGCGTGATCTTGAACGTGAATTCGTTCGGCGTGATCATCATCTCGGCCGAACCGGTAACTTCGATGACCCGCCGGCTGTCGGTTGTCGGCGTTTGGGCAAAAACAGTTGACGCGAACAGCAGGATGAAAATTATTGTTGACTTCATAATATGTCCTCAAAAAAAGTGTCATCTCCTCGGATCGCAGACTTGGATCCGATCTCAAATGTCTTCGGGACGCGCGATGCGCCATTTCCGCCATCTTTCCGGAATCGGCTTTCCGCCGTTTTGTTCCCGGATCGCAAGAGTCGGATAGAACTGTTCCTGAAGCAGGACCAATCTCTCGACCTTTTCCACAGGAGAAAGGGAACGCAAAAAATTCCGGGAAATCCGTTTGCGAAGATTCAAGGCATCGGCCGATTCATGTTCCGGTTTATTGCTCATCGGTTATCCTCCATTTTTCCTTCTTCCATTTTTCGGAAAGCTCAAAACGCTCAAGCACCTCCGCGAGATGTGTACGATTCAAGATTCAACGTTCAAGATTCGTGGAGCCTGTCGGAACAATGGGTAGCACATGCGGATTTCACTCCCCTGAATCTTGATTTCCGATTGAATCTCGAATTTGTGAACCAGGTTATCCCCGCCTGTACTTATGCGTGATCGGGCGGCGCCGGCCGACGCCGATCGCATTCTTCGAGATAATGATCGTCGGCGGCAATTGCTGGCGTTTGAACTCGTTTGCCGGATGCTCGACCTTGTTGAGAAGGTCGAAAACAAGTTTCGGATCGTTGCCGGCCGCCACGATCTCCGACGGCGATAGTTTCTGCTCAAAGTAGAGATGCAGGATCGGGTCCATAAGTTCGTAAGGAGGCAGAGAGTCCTGATCGAATTGATTCGGAGCGAGCTCCGCGGACGGACGTTTTTCGATGATCTTTTCCGGGATCAACTCACGTCCGGCGCGCTCGTTCATGCGCCGCGCTATCTGCCAGACCTCGGTCTTGGGGACGTCGCCGAGCACCGCGAGCCCGCCGTTCGTGTCGCCGTAGAGCGTGCAGTAACCGACCGCGAGTTCCGACTTATTGCCGGTCGAGAGCAAAAGCCGACCTTCCGCGTTCGAGATCGCCATCAGGATCACGCCGCGCAGCCGCGACTGCATATTTTCCGCCGCAAGGTTCTCGCCGCCCTTTTTCGGCTTCGTGAATTTCATCTGTCCGAGCAGCGTTTCAAACGCTGCCGAAATCGGCTCGATCCGCGACTCACAGCCAAGATTCCGGACCAATTCTTCCGAATCCCTGATCGATCCTTCCGATGAAAACGGCGACGGCATCATAACGCAGAGAAGGTTTTCGGGCCCGAGCGCCTCGCACGCGAGCGCCGCGACGAGCGATGAATCGATGCCGCCGCTCAGGCCGAGAACGGCCTTCCTGAATCGGTTCTTGCGGGCGTAATCGCGGATCCCAAGCACCAGTGCGTCATGGATCGCGTCGATCTCGCCGCCCGTGATTCCGCGCGCATCGGGCTTTCCGACGTCGAGCTCGACCGATTCGACAAACTCCTCGAACGCCGGCGCCTGAAGAATGATATCGCCCTCTTCGTCGGCGATGAGGCTTGCGCCGTCAAAAATTATCCCGTCATTGCCGCCGATCAGGTTGACGAAAACAATCGGGATTGCAGCCGCCTTGGCGCGGTGCGCGACCATCTCGCAACGGAGCCGGATCTTCCCTTTGTTGTATGGCGAAGCGTTGATCGATACCAAGACCTCGGCTCCTTGCCGGATCGCATCTTCGGCCGGATCGACATCGTAAAGCCTGTCCTTCCAGAACGTCTTGTCGTTCCAGAAATCCTCGCAAACGACGACGCCGATCCGCCGGCCGCCGATCTCATAGATCCGGTTCGGTTTGTGATTCGGTTCAAAATATCTCGGATCATCAAAAACGTCGTATTCAGGAAGCAGTGTCTTGTCGGTGAAGCCGACGAGTTCGCCGTCATGAATCACCGCGGCGCAATTGTAAAGGCGTCGCCCGTCGTTATCGGAATTCGGGCGGATCGTTCCAACGATCGTTGTAATTCCTCTGCTGGCAGCAATTAGCGCCGACAACGGCTCGAGCGCGCGATCAATGATGTCGCGATCCTGGAACCAGTCCTGCGATGTGTAACCATGCGTCACGACTTCCGGAAAGACGATCAGGTCCGAGCCATCCGAACGGGCTTTGTCGATCGCCGCCACGATCTTTGAAATGTTCCCTTCAAAGTCGCCGTTCGTCGTGTTGATCTGAGCGATTGTAACTTTCATCATTGCCTTGAAAGTTTATGTCAGAAAAAATTCGCGGGCAAACGGAATAAAAAACGCGGCTCGGACGATATTAGACAAGTTATGAAAATATTGTTGCTGATATTGGTTCTCGCGTTTGCCGCGGCCGGACAGTCCGCGAAGAGTTCGACCGATCCGCTCAAAGCCGGCGATACCGCGCCGGATTTTGATCTCCGGGATCAGAATGACAAGTCGTTCAAGCTGTCATCGGCAGAAAAGAACGTCGTCCTCGTGTTTTATCGGGGTTACTGGTGACCGTTCTGCTTTCGGCAGTTGGCCGAATTGCGAGAGTTGCTGAAACCCGAGGATGATGCGGTGCTGGTCGCGGTCAGCATTGACCCGATCGAGAAAAACAAGGAACTGGCGGCACGCATTGCAAAAGACAACAAGGGCACCGTCGAATACAGCCTGCTGTCCGATCCCGGCCACAAGACGATCGACGCATACGGCGTTTTTGATCCGAAGTATATGGGTGACGAAAACGAGGGAATTCCCCATCCGGCGGTGTTCATTATCGATCGCAGCCGGAAGATCGTTTGGTCGAAGGTTGAGTCGGATTACCGGAAACGGCCGACGACGGCCGAAATACGAACGGAATTGGCGAAACTCAAAAAGCCGTGAGCGTTCAGGAGTTGTTGCGATCGCTGCGCTTGACCATCGTCAGGCGGTTTCCGCGATCGTTGTACTTGACCTCATCCATGATGTTGTAGATGAACAACACGCCGCGTCCCGAGGTTTTGAACAGATTTTCGGGGTCGAGAGGATCGGGTATTTCGGCGACGTTGAACCCGTCGCCCTCGTCTTCGATCGTGAACCGTGCTTCATCGGGCGAAACGTCAGCGATGATCCTCACCAGTTTTGCGGCGTCGAATTTGTTTCCGTGTTTGACGGCGTTGACGAACGCCTCATCAAGCGCGATGAAAAGGTTCGAGGTCTCGGGATTGATCAGCCCGGTTTTCTCAACGCGGCGCATCAAATAGTTTAGAATCCCATGCATCAGCGAAATAAGGCTCGGAACCTCGAACTCAATCTTCTCATGAAGGTCGGCAACGGCCGATTTGTCGACGCAGTCGGACTTGCAATCAAGCGTGATCTCGAGGCACCGCTTGAGATCTTCTTCCGTGCAGTCTGCCGAATCAAAATCATTAACGGATAACTTGAAGGCTTTGATCGGGCTCCGATCGTCGTCATCGCTCAATCCGTCGAGATCGGAAATAAAGAGGTTGAACTTTTCGGTCTCAATCAGTTTAACGGCCGCGTCGCGATTGTCGAGGACCGTTACACTGTGGCCCAGTTCGGTAAACTTCGCATGCAAAACCGTTGCCAGATCGTCGTGGTCATCTACAATTAAGATCTTTTTTTGCATCGGGTTACCAAAATCCATCAACGTCCGCTCGGAAATTACGCTAGAATAGCTTTTTTTGTTGCAATCATAAACCAGAGCGACTTTGATTTCTATTCGATGGATGAAAAACTCGAACAATTCTTCAAACGCCGTTCATTGGCCTCGTTTTCATTCAAAAACCGTTGGTTGATCCGCTTCGCCGACGTGGTGTTCTTCCTCGCAATTCTCGCGATTTCAAAGACGCTTCGATTTGAGGTCGAAGGCATCGAAAACTACACGACCAATCTCGAATCCGGGCGTCCGCCGATACTCGCCGTCTGGCACGAACACGTCTTTGCGGCGGCCTACGATTTTCGGCATCGCGGCGTGATCGTCATGGCGTCAAACAGCGTAGACGGCGAAATAATATCGCGCATCAACGCGCGCCTCGGCATCGGGACGGCGCGCGGGTCGTCTTCACGGCGCGGCCGTGAGGCGTTGATCGAAATGATCCGGGCGTCGAGAGCGGGCGTGCCGACGGCGCTGATGGTCGATGGTCCGCGCGGTCCGCGTCACGAGGTCAAAACCGGGATATCCGTGCTTGCCAAACGAACTGGTAATCCGATCGTGCCGTTGTCGCTCGAACACGTCGCTTGCTGGCGCGTCCGCAGTTGGGACCGCTTGCGGATTCCGAAGCCCTTCACGACCGTTCTCGTAATGTACGGCGCCCCGATTTATGTCGGTCCCAATGATGACATTGACACGGCAACCGATCTGGTCAAGTCGGCGCTTGACGAACTTGAGCAAGCTGGTAGAGTATGGCGTGAAAGCAAATTTCAATAGTGTCCCCCAAATTTATCTGCCCTTGGATGAATGACGTTCCGTCGTTCCGAACCTCCGGTTAATCCCGGTTCAGAAACAGGAGAGAAAAATGTTCGATTCAATTATCAAAGAAGCACAGGAAAAATTTGGACTTGGAGACAAGGCGGGCAATTTGGTCTCGTCTCTTTTGGGAATCATTGCAAATCCCGCAAATGGCGGTTTCAGCGGATTTATTGATCGGTTCAAGGATGCCGGTCTCGGCGATGCCGCCGAATCATGGATAGCTTCAGGCGACAACACACCGATCACGGATTCTCAGGTTGAAGCCGCGTTCGGCAATGACACGATCGATTCGATCGCGTCGCAGTCCGGCGTTGACCGTGCAGCCGCTGTTTCCGCTCTCGGGTCGATCACGCCGCAGGTCGTCGACGCGCTGACGCCCGACGGAGCGATTCCCGACGACGCAAGCCTGTTGTCGAAGATCAAGGGATTTCTGAGCGAATTCGGCGGCGCGGTCGGCGCTGCCGTGCTCGGCGGTCTGAGCGCGGCAGGCGCGTTCGCGGGCGCCGCTGCCGACAAGATCGGTGACGCCGCGGGCGCAACCGTCGATGCCGGAAAGGCAGTTGTCGGCAAAGGGGCCGAGGTAGTCGGCGATGCCGCCGCGGTGGTCGGCGATGCGGCCGGTGCGACGCTTGATGCCGGGAAGGCTGTAGTCGGAAAAGGCGCTGAAGTGGTCGGCGACGCAGCCGGCGCAACGGTCGATGCAGGCAAGAAGGTGGTCGGAGCGGTCGGCGACACGGTCGGTGGCGCGATGAACAAAGTCGGCGACGTTTTTGACGGCGACGGAGATGGCGGCGGCATCCTGAAATGGCTGATTCCGATCCTCTTGCTTATCGGGCTTGTGATTCTCGGATTCTGGTTCTGCGGCAAATCGACGCCGGTCGCGCCGCCGGCAAACGCGAATGTTGCGAAGAACGTCAACGCATCGGGCGCAAAACAGGTTGATTCGAGCTTTACGATTACCGCCAAGGACGGAAAGTACGCGATCACGGGCGTCGTGCCCGACCAGAAGACGCTCGACGACATCAAGGCGAAACTCGAAGCGCAATTCGGCGCCGGAAACGTCGATTTCAGCGGTCTCAAGATCGACGCGTCGGCAAAGCCGTTTGCGGCCGGATGGTGGGACAACTTCCAGAAGCTTCTTCCGGGGCTGAAGGATTGGAAGAACGGATCTCTCGGGTTTGCCGGAAATGCGATCACGGCGGCGAGCGGTTTGCCGACGGCGGTTCTCGATCAGCTCAAGTCGCTGTTTTCGGGCTGGACGATGCCTTCAATGGGCGCTGAAACCGAGCGAAAACTGACCGAAGTTTCGCTACCGGACGGGACCAAACTTCAGGCCTATCCGGGCGGAATTGAGGATCAGTTGATCAAGTTCATTCAATCGGACGACTTCAAGAACGGAACCGATGAATCGATGAAGAACAAATGGTTCAGCTTTGACGACCTAAACTTCAAGTTCGGCACGACGGAACTTGCACCGGAATCGAAACGGCAGCTCGACAACATCGTGTCGATCCTGAAAGCCTTTCCGGCGGTGAAGATCAAGATCGGCGGATACACCGATAAGAAGGGGGACGACGCGGCCAACAAGAAACTGTCGGACGATCGTGCAAAGGCGGTCAAAGCGGCGCTCGAGAAGGCGGGAGTCGGCGCTCAGGTTCCCGAGGCTGAAGGTTACGGAGAACAGTTTGCGACCGTCGCCGAAACCGCGAGCGACGAAGAGCGCAAAGTCGACCGCAAGACAGCGATCAGGTTGATGAAGTAGACAATTGAGGGCCGGCGGACATTTTTCCGCCGGCCCTTTTTGATTCCAGAATTCCAAACATTCCAGGTTCCGGAAGACAGACGTCAGATGGCGGACATCAGACGCCCGATGCCAGTCGCTTGGAATGTCTGGAATTTGGAACCTGGAATCAGGAAGATCCGCCGCCTGACGTCTGAACCTCAATCCCCGTCTCGCTCGGCGAGAGCGCTTGCGGTCAGCATCAGCAAGAGAATCCAGATAAAATCGGCGAGCAGGAGATGCCCGACCTGCATCAGGATCGGCGCGAGCATCAGAAGGGTCAGCGAACCGAACGCGACCTGGGCGATGATCGCCGCCGACGCGGCACGCGCGAGTCGGGCGGTTCGGGCGGACGCCGGTGCAAGAAGCCGCAGGTGCCGGACAAGCAAAAGCAGGTACAGGGCCGCGAGCGTCGAAACGATCGGATGCGCAATCCGCAGCCGGAGCAAGATGTTCGACGATTCGGCGAAGTCTTTGGCAATGCCCTCGGCGATCGAATTTGACGGATAAAGAAGATTTGTCAGGGCCGCGATCGAACCGGTCATGCCGACAAGTAGAAAAGCCAAAACGCCGGCGGCTATCATCCCACGTGTCCGCCCGTCAACCCGAAAACTGAACGGCGGACGGCCGCTGGCAAACCACGCCGTGAACGTCAGAAACGCGAGCAGGACAAGCGTTGTCAGCAGATGAGCTCCCATCCAGAACGGACGCGCGGCCGTCAGGTTCTCGGCAGTATTGCCGGTCAGGACAAGGCCGGCGCCGAGCAGGCCTTCGATAACCACCAAAACAAACGAACCGATGGCGGCTTTGAGGACGCGACCCGGTTCGGAGCCGCCGCGCCAGCGGACGATCGTCCAGAGCAGCAGTCCGATGACGATGACCCCGTCAAGCGCGCTTGTGATCCGGTGCGAGAATTCGATTACGGTTTTCAGTTCCGGTGCCGACGGAACCACTTCGCCATGACATGTGAGCCAGTGCATGCCGCAGCCGTCGCCCGATTTTGAGGCACGAAGAAAAACACCCCAAATAATGACGAGCAGATTGTAGGCGAGCACAAACCAGCAATATTTGGCGAATCGCGTAAGTTTCGTTTCGTTGGTCATTTTGATAAAGTCGAACCCTAGAATAACACCGCGCCGATCGAATCTTGAAAAAGTGAAATTATTAGAAACGCTAAAACGCATTGGATATTTGCCGGCGGCGATCGTTGTTTTCGCCGTCGCGGCGCAGTCCGCACCGTTCGTCGTCGTGCTCGGCATCGGCCAGGACGCCGGAGTTCCGCAAATGGGCTGCATGACGCCGTTTTGCGAGCGGGCACGCCGGAATCCGAACCTGCGTCAGAAGGTTTCATCGATCGCACTGGTCGATCCGGAATCGAAGTCGCGATGGATATTTGATGCCACGCCCGATCTTCCTGAACAGTTTGAATTGCTGAAAACCGCGAGCCGAGACGATTCAAACCGGCTCGACGGAATTTTTTTGACGCACGCGCACATCGGGCATTACACGGGGCTGATGTATCTCGGTAAGGAATCAATGAACTCAAGTGGAATCATGGTTTATGCGATGCCGCGGATGCGCTCGATGCTGTCCGGAAGCGCGCCGTGGTCGCAACTCGTCGCGCTCCGCAACATCGCGCTCGAACCTTTGGCTGATAAAACGCCGGTCAAACTGGCCGAGCGGTTGACGGTCGAACCGTTTCTCGTACCGCACCGCGATGAATTTTCCGAGACGGTCGGATTCCGGATCGTCGCCGGATCGAGATCGCTGATCTACATTCCCGATATCGACAAATGGCAGAAATGGTCGACGGACTTGCGCGATCTTGTCAAAGCCAACGATATTCTGCTTCTCGATGGCACGTTTTTCGCCGACGGCGAGATTTCGCGGCCGATGAGCGAGGTTCCACATCCCTTCGTTGATGAGACGACTGAAATTCTCAAGGATCTTCCGCTGAGCGAACGCAAAAAGGTTCATTTCATCCATTTCAACCACAGTAATCCGTTGATTCAGGGTGACCGGAAGAAAATACGCGGCCTTCGCGGCAAGGGCTTTGGCGTCGCGGCCGAGGGCCAGCGGTTCGATCTCGAATGAAGCGCGAAAGGATCGACAAACTGCTCGTCGAACTCGGCCTTGCCGACTCACGAACAAAGGCCCAGGCGATGGTCATGGCCGGAATCGTGCTCGTCGCCGAACGACGCGTCGAAAAACCGTCCGAAATGTTCGCGCCGGACGCGCCGATCCGGATCAAAGGAATGTCGGACGAATCGAAATACGTCGGGCGCGGCGGCCTCAAACTCGAACGCGCGTTGCATGAATTTCAAATACGTCCTAGCGAATATGTTTGCCTTGATGTTGGGGCATCGACCGGCGGATTTACCGATTGTCTTTTGCAGCACGGCGCGGCAAGTGTCGTCGCGGTCGACGTCGGAACGAATCAACTGGTTTGGAAACTGCGCACCGATCCGCGTGTCGAGTCGCGCGAAAAGGTAAACGCCCGCGGGCTTTCGCCGGCGGATTTCGATCAGTTGTTCGATCTCGTCGTGATGGACGTCTCGTTCATTTCGGTGACCAAGATCCTGCCCGCGTTGAAGGATCTGATCGTGCCCGGCGGGCGGATCATCGTACTTATCAAACCGCAGTTTGAGGTCGGGAAGGGCGAAGTCGGCAAGGGCGGGATCGTACGTGACCGCGAGCTTCAGGAGGCGGTCGTCGAACGTATCAACGATTTCGCGGCCGGGATCGGTCTGACAAACCTCGGAGTCACTGAATCGCCGATCCTCGGCGCGGACGGAAATCGGGAATTCCTCGCGCTCTATGAATTGAATTAGATGCAAGGGTTCAAGATTCAAGGGTTGAAGGATCAAGATTCAAGGTTCAAGATCAATGCTGACCTAAACGTTTTCAATTGATCATCGAAGTATCCCGAAAACCTGCGTGGACGAGTGAAAAGAGCGGAATTTGAAAGAGAACCCTCTGAGTTTTGACGGTTTGTTCAAGATTCAAGACTCAACATTCAAGATTGATTGGAACTCTTCAATGTTGAGTCTTGAATTTTGAATCTTGAAGCAGGATTCATGATTGCTTTGCGCCTTGGCGTCTTTGCGGGAAGACAAACCCGGTGTTCCCGCAAAGACGCCAAGGCGCAAAGTGAATGGTGATCTTGAATCTTCCGACGGGCTCCTTGATTCTTGAATCTTTCTTGAATATTGATTCTTGATTCCTGTACCCTGTTCAAATAAATGACTACCGGAACGAAAAAATGTGAAGACGGGGCGAAGGCTGACCGGAAGTTTGAAGAGGGAACTGATTACTATTTCGATGCCGGGCTCATGGTTCTCACCGCCCGTTTTCTTGAAAAGCGCGGATTTTGTTGCGGTAACGGCTGCCGGCATTGTCCGTATCCGGAATCGCAACGGCCGGCTCAAAGCAAATAGTCGGCAAGTTCCTCCGCCGGCGCGATCTCCGGTATCGGTTCTTCGACTGAATCGGCAACCGCTTCTGCGGCGATAAAACTCATCGGCGTTCGCGCGATCTGCACCAGCAAATCAGGTGAACAGCAAACATTTGCATATTTTTCACGGTCGCGCCGAAGATCCTCAAGCGTATCCAGCCAACACAGAATATCGTCAAGGACCGCTGCCGCCGCCGGATCTTCAGGTCGCTTGATCGAGTAATGCATCCATTTTCCATCACGCCGGGCCTCAACGACCGACGCGTTCCTCAAATAAGCGAGATGGCGCGAGATCTTCGGCTGGCTCTCACCAAGTATCTCGGTGAAAAAACAAACGCAGATTTCCTCCTCCCGCATCAGATTGAGCAGGCGCAGCCGGGTCTTGTCTGCCATCGCGAGAAAAAAACTCTCCATTGACTTCAGTGCGTCAGTGCCGTTCATACGAAAAAAAATACCACAAAATCGGAATAAAGTCTTGACAAGTGCCGATCTACCGAATATATTCGCTTTAACATATATGTGAAAGCGTATATGAGTTCAAATAAATCAGGAGCAATGAATATGAAAGCACATTTGTCATTAAACGTTCGAAACGTCGGGGAAAGCATCGAGTTCTACAAGAAAATGTTCGGCGCCGATCCGGTCAAGGTAAAGGCAGACTACGCGAAGTTCGATCTCGCCAGTCCTCAGCTCAATTTTACGATGAACCAGGTATCGGTCACGGCGGGCGGCTCGCTGTCACATCTCGGCGTACAGGTCGAAACCAGCGATGAGGTCCGCGCGATCGGTCGCCGATGGAAGGAGCTCGGGCTGTCAACGCTTGAAGAGATGAAGACCGACTGCTGTTATGCGCTTCAGGACAAGATCTGGGTTCAGGATCCCGACGGCAACCGGTGGGAGGTGTTCAACGTCATCGGCGATACGGACGGAGCCGAGGCCATATCCTGCTGCGCCAAGTCGTAAGCATTCAAACGAGACCCGATCGTTTTGACACGTCGGGTCGCGCTGCCGGAGTGCATAGCGCGTGGACCGCTCTGCGCGCTATGCACTCTCAATCATGCACGGTAAACTAGGGTCATTGTGATGCGCGATAAATCAATTGAAACGATTTCAGTTCACGCCGGCGAAGATCCGAAGCAATTTGCCGGCTCGGTCTCTGTTCCGATCTTCAATGCGTCGGTCTTTGCGTTTACCGACGCGGACGAAGCTGCGGCGATACATAATCATCAAAAGCCGGGCTGGTATTACGGTCGGCTTGGAAATCCCACACAGGACGCGCTTGAGCGCGCGATGTGCGAACTCGAGCACGGAGATAACGCGCTCGCCTTTGCGTCCGGCATGGCTGCCGTGACGGGCGCGTTGCTGACGGCCGTCAAATCCGGTGATCACGTTGTCGCACCGGCCGCGCATTACTCGACCACCGGCAGTTTCTTTGAATATCTCGCCAGCGATTTCGGAGTCGACGTTACGTATGTCGATCAATCGGACGCCGAAAACTACCGTCAAGCGGTGCGGCCCGAAACGAAAGTCCTCTATCTTGAAACACCGTCGAATCCGACGCTAAAAATCACCGATCTTGAAGCCGTCGCGCGGATCGCGCGCGAGAACGGATTGACGACGATCTGCGACAATACGTTTGCGACCGCGTTCAATCAGTTGCCGCTTGAAAACGGAATCGACGTCGTCCTGCACTCGGCGACCAAATATCTTGGCGGACACAGCGATCTGACGGCAGGAGTCATCGTCGGCAAGCACGAATTCGTCGAAAAGGCGCGTTTGACGACTACAAAGCTGTTCGGCGGCAATATCGCGCCGCAGACCGCGTGGCTCGTCCATCGCGGGATCAAGACGCTCGCACTCAGAATGGAGCGGCATAACTCGAACGCGCAACGCATCGCGGAATTTCTCGCCGAGCATCCGAAGGTCGCAGCGGTCAATTATCCGGGACTTGCATCGCATCCGAATCACGATGTTGCGCAGCGCCAGATGCGCGGCTTCGGCGGCATGATCTCGTTCGATGTCGGAACCGTCGAGTCCGGAAAGAAGCTTCTCAATCACGTCGAACTATGCACGTTGGCGACATCGCTCGGCGGGGTTGAAACGATCATTCAGCATTCGGCGTCGATGACGCACGCCGGTCTGCCGCGTGAAGAACGTCTCAAAGCAGGAATTTCAGACGGGCTGATCAGGCTATCGGTCGGAATCGAAAACGCCGAGGATCTGATCGACGATCTCGACCAGGCGCTCGGACGTATTTAACGTCATCCGGTTTTCAAGTCTGGCCCGACCGTGATAACGTATGCGTGTAATCGCATGTGAATCGTATGTCTGAAATAAACTGCAATCCAACCAAAAGACTCTCGTTCGTCGATCGCTTTCTGACCGTTTGGATCTTTGCCGCAATGGCAGTCGGAGTCGCGATCGGCAATCTCTGGCCATCGGTAGAAGGTGTTATCAATGGGCTGCAAGTCGGAACGACGAATATTCCGATCGCCGTCGGACTCATCCTGATGATGTTCCCGCCGCTGGCGAAAGTCCGCTATGAGGAACTCGGCGAGGTTTTCAGGAATACGAAGATTCTCGGCATTTCATTGCTTCAGAACTGGGTCATCGGGCCGGTTCTGATGTTTGTGCTCGCGATCGTTTTTCTGCGCGACCAGCCCGAATACATGACCGGTCTGATCCTCATCGGGCTCGCCCGGTGTATCGCGATGGTGATCGTCTGGAATGAACTCGCGGACGGCGATACCGAGTACGCGGCCGGACTCGTCGCGTTCAACTCACTTTTCCAGGTCTTTTTCTACAGTCTCTACGCCTGGATCTTCCTGACGATTCTGCCGCCGTATTTCGGCGTCGCCGGCAAAGTCGTCGATGTTTCGATCGGACAGATCGCCGAAAGCGTTTTCATTTATCTCGGGATTCCGTTTCTCGCCGGATTTCTGACGCGCTTCGTGCTGGTTCGAATGAAGGGCCGCGAATGGTATCACGAACGGTTCATCCCGCTGATATCGCCGCTGACGCTGGCCGCGCTTCTTTTTACGATCGTTGTCATGTTCAGTCTCAAGGGCAACCTGATTGTTCAGTTGCCGTTTGACGTCCTTCGGATCGCGATTCCGCTGTTCATCTATTTCGTGCTGATGTTCTTCGTCAGTTTTCTGATGGGCAAATTTGTCGGCGCGGACTATTCAAAATCGGCGACGCTGTCGTTCACGGCGGCGAGCAATAACTTCGAACTCGCGATCGCGGTTGCGGTCGCCGTTTTCGGGATCGGCTCCGGCGCCGCGTTTGCCGCGGTCATCGGCCCATTGGTCGAGGTTCCGGTTCTGATCGGATTGGTCGGGGTCGCGGTTTGGATCCGCGGAAAGTATTTCAAATCATGAAAAGCGTCCTGATTCTTTGCACCGGAAATTCGGCCCGCAGCCAAATGGCGGAAGGGCTGCTCAAGTCATTGACCGCAGGGAAGTTCGAGGTCGAAAGCGCCGGCACGAAACCGTCGGTCGTCCGTCCCGAGGCGATCGCCGCGCTGGCCGAGATCGGCATCGACATTTCTGGAAACCGATCCAAATCGGTCGCCGAATTCAGCAGTCGCGCGTTCGACTACGTTCTCACGGTTTGCGACAATGCAAAGGAAAATTGTCCCTATTTTCAGGCGCAAACAAAGGTCGTCCATCGTTCATTCGATGACCCGGCCGACGCCGTCGGCGATTTTGATTCGCGGGTTGCCGAATTCCGACGCGTTCGCGATCAGATACGCGACTATTTCGAATCCGAATTCATCGCATTGATCTCAAAATGAAACATGTACTCGCCCTCGATCAGGGCACGACATCAAGCCGCGCGATCGTTTTTGATCATGACAGCCGCGTCGTTTCAATGGCCCAGCGCGAATACACGCAGATCTTTCCGCGCAGCGGAGAGGTTGAGCATGATCCGCATGAGATCTGGGAAAGCCAGCTTGAAACAGCGGTTGAAGCGCTTCAAAAGGCGGGACTTGCGGCCGCCGACATGGCCGCAGTCGGGGTCACGAATCAGCGCGAGACGACGATTCTTTGGGACCGCGTGACGGGCGAACCCGTTATGAACGCGATCGTCTGGCAGGATCGGCGGACATCCGCGAGATGCGACGAAATCCGTGCCGCGCACGGCGATCTGATACGGGCGCGTACCGGGCTCGAAACCGATGCCTACTTCAGCGCCAGCAAGATCGAATGGATCCTGAACAACGTCGAAGGCGTCCGCGACCGGGCGATGCGCGGTCAGATCGCATTCGGAACGGTCGATTCGTGGCTTATTTGGAAACTCACATCTGGCAAAGCACATGTGACTGACGTTTCAAATGCTTCGCGGACGATGCTTTTCAATATCAACACGTTGGACTGGGATGACGAACTGCTCGGGATCTTCGATATTCCGCGATCGCTACTCCCCGAGGTTACCGCATCGAGCGAAATCGTCGGCGAGATTGATTCGGTTCCGCAACTCGCCGGAATTCCGATCGCCGGGAACGCCGGTGACCAGCAGGCGGCGCTGTTCGGACAGGCGTGTTTTGAGCCGGGGCTCAGTAAAAACACATACGGCACGGGCTGCTTTTTGCTGCAAAACATTGGAGAGCGACCGATCACATCGAAGAACCGTTTGCTGACGACCGTCGCGTGGAAGATCGGCGAGCGGACCGAATATGCGCTTGAAGGCAGTGTGTTCATCGGCGGCGCGGTGATTCAATGGCTGCGTGACTCGCTTGGGATCATCGCATCGGCGTCTGAGGTCGAGACGCTGGCCAACTCCGTACCCGACAATGGCGGCGTTTACTTTGTGCCGGCCTTTGCCGGGCTCGGGGCTCCGTATTGGGATCAGGACGCGCGCGGGACTATCGTCGGACTGACACGCGGAACCGGGCGCGCGCACATCGCCCGCGCGGCACTCGAATCGATCGCGTTCCAGTCGGCTGAATTGCTCGCAGCGATGCATGCCGATTCGGGCACCGAGCTGACCGAGCTTCGGGTCGACGGTGGCGCGACCCGCAACGACACGCTGCTTCAGTTTCAGGCGGATCTGCTCCAAATTCCGGTCGTCCGGTCGAAAGTTACCGAAACAACCGCGCTCGGCGCCGCATATCTTGCCGGACTTGCGGTCGGTTATTGGAAATCGACGGATGATCTCAGGCACCACTGGCAGGAAGATACACGTTTCGAACCTCAGATCGACGGCGAATCGGCAACGCGCCTGATGACCGAGTGGCGGGCAGCGGTCAGACGGACAGTGGGGTGATTTTCAATTTGCGATTTTCAATTTGCAATTAACCGCGCAAAATCGTCGCAAATCGCAAATCGCAAATTGAAAATCGCAAATCGCAAATCGTTAATTATTCCTGCGAGTCGTTCGACTTGTTGCCTTTTCCGGTCGCGGCGGCCTGGGCCTGCGGAAGCGGAAGTCCAACGGCATCTGAACTTTGCTCGGGTTCATCCTCGATTGTAATGTCCTCAACGTCGGCGACGATCATCTTACCGGATTGCTTGGCAAACGTCAGTTTTTCACCGTCAAAATCAACGACCACCAGATCGCCGGTCGAAACCTGTTCGGTCGCGACGAGGTTCGAAAGCGGATAAACGAGAAAACGCTCGATCGCGCGCTTCAAATGACGGGCGCCGTATTTGAGATCGATTCCTTCCTTCAACAGAAACTCGCGCGCGCCTTCGGTGCATTCGAAGACAAATTTCGTCCCCGCCGATTCGGTGATCCGCGCCTGAACGTCCCGCAATTCGATGTCCAGGATGAGCCGCAAATGATGTTCTTTGAGGCTTCGGAAAACAACAACCTTGTCGATCCGGTTCATGAACTCCGGAGAAAACTTTCGTCGCGCCGCCTCAAGCGCGGTCCGGTAAATTTTCGTGTCGATCTCATCGTCTTCCTGCGCTTTGCCCGTCTTGCCGGGCGCAAACCCGATCCCGCCCGAGATCATATCGCTCATTTCGCGGGCGCCGAGGTTCGACGTCATGATGACGATCGTTTTTGAAAAATCGACGCGGCGGTTGTCGCCGAGCGTCAGGGTCGCTTTGTCGAGAATCCCGAGCAGCAGTTGCCACAATGAATCGGATGCCTTTTCGATCTCGTCAAAAAGCACGAACGTCAGTTTAGTATCGTCCGTATGCGCCTTATCGAGATTTTCCTGAGTCAGCATCGGCGATGTTTCGCGATGTCCGAGATATCCCGGAGGCGAGCCGATGAGCTTGGCGATCTCATGCGAATGCTGAAACTCGGCACAGTCGATCTTGACGACCGTATGCGGATCGTTGAACAGAACTTCGGAAGCCGCCTCAACGACGCGCGTCTTGCCGGAACCGGTCGGTCCGAGAAAGAGCATCGTCCCGATCGGGCGCGTCGGATTGTTCATTCCGGCGAGATAGATCTGAAACAAACCGCTCATCCGGCGGACGGCGCGCTCTTGACCGACGATGCGGGCCGAAAGTTTGTCCTCAAACTCGGCCGCGCGCGGCGATTTCTGGTCCGGATCGAGCAAAATCATCTTTTCCATCTTGTTCTTTTTTGCGGATTCCTGTTTCATTTCGTATCTCCCTGGTTCAGGTCTTTGACGACAGCGTCCGTCGCTGCAGATCAGACGAATTTTCAACGCGCAATTGCCGAAAAATGTTTCGGCAGATTGTTGCCTACATTGATGATTTCAAAAGGTTTTTCGTTGGCCGGACCCGATCCAAGGGAAGGCAAATCCCGGTCCGTGCAAGTGACTAGTTTCGGCCATCGCGGCCATGGCTTCTGTTTTACACAAAAACCGAAAAGGGTTCAAGTGCATTCCATCGTGATTTGCAATTTGCAATTTGCGATTTGCGATTGGGTTTCGTCGATCCTGGACCGTATGAAATCGCAAATTGCAAATTGAAAATCGCAAATGGAAGTACGCTATTCGTAATAATCAAGCCCGAGATGCGTGATCAGATCTTCGCCCATCATGTGCCGGAGAGTGTTTTTGAGTTTCTTGAGCTGTATGAACAGATCGTGTTCGGGATAAAGGTTTTCGGCGGTTTGCGGCGCTTTGAAATAGAACGACAGCCATTCCTGGACGCCCTTGAGGCCGGCGCGCTGCGCGAGATCAAGGAACAGCGCGAGATCAAGTACGAGCGGCGCCGCCAGAATCGAATCACGGCACAGAAAATCGATCTTGATCTGCATCTTGTAGCCGAGCCAGCCGAAAATGTCGATATTGTCCCAGCCTTCCTTGTTGTCACCGCGCGGCGGATAGTAGTTGATCCGCACAACATGTGAGAAATCGCCGTAAAGATCGGGATGCTGTTCCGGCTGGAGAATCGTTTCAAGCACCGAAAGCTTCGATTCTTCCTTTGTTTTGAAATTCTCGGGATCATCAAGTACTTCGCCGTCGCGGTTGCCGAGAATATTCGTCGAATACCAGCCGTCGAGCCCGAGCATACGCGCCTTCAGGCCCGGTGCGATGATAGTTTTCATCAAGGTCTGGCCGGTCTTGAAGTCCTTGCCGCAGATCGGAACGCGATATTGTTCGGCAAGCTTTGTCAGCGCCGGAATATCGACCGACAGGTTAGGCGCGCCGTTCGCAAACGGAACACCTGACTTGATCGCGGCGTAGGCGTAGATCATCGACGGCGCGATGCGCTCGTCATTGTCGTACATCGCTTTCTCAAACGCCTCGACCGACTCATGAACCTCCGATGCTTCGAGATAAATTTCGGTCGACGCGGCCCACACGATGACCAGCCGGTCGCAGCCTTTTTCGGCCTTGAAACGGGCGATATCAGCCATTAGCTGCTCGGCGAGTTCCATTTTGTTCGGCGCCGATTTGATGTTCGTGCCGTTCAACCGTTTGACGTAGTTATGCGAGAAAACGGCGGGCATCGGTTTGAGCGAATCAAGCGGTTCACGAAGATCCTCAACCAGCGATTTTTCAAGCACGCCGGCATGGAGCGCGGCTTCGTAGGCGGATTCCGGAAAAATATCCCACGCGCCGAAAACCACGTTTTCGAGCGGTGCGAGCGGAACGAATTCACGGATCAGCGGCGAACGGTTTTCCGTCCGCTTGCCGAGCCGGATCGTCCCCATCTGCGATAATGATCCGAACGGCTTCGCGGTGCCTTTGCGGACTGCCTCGACGCCCGCGACAAACGTCGTGCTGACTGCTCCGAGTCCGACCAGAAGAATTCCAAGTTTGCCCTCAGCGGGCGCGATTTCGATACCTTTTTGTGCCAATTCTATGCTCCGTAAACTATCTAAAAATAATATCTTTACAAAAGTGTTAAGGCAACTCGCATCGATCTTGAGAGCCGGAATTTGCAAACCGTCGGAAGGATCGACTAAAGATTCGAGCCGAGGCAGAACAGACGGCGTCATGGCTTCAGTATCTGGTATGATTCGAGGCGCGTGAAAGTTCGTGCTATCAAATCGCATTAATATCGATGAGTTCAGAAAAAAGGAGGATCGAGACTTGAGACTCAAACATTTCATGACGACGATTTCGTTCGCTTTTCTTTTGATTTTTGCGGCAACGACGGCCACGGTGGCGCAGCGTTCCGTCACTGGGATGCCGCTGAAGTTTGCGATCAGAGTCGTCGAAGACTGCGTAGTTCAGGCGGCGTCATTCAACAAAAAGTCCGCGACGAAAATCGGAAGCAAATCAGTGACGGCCGACTTCAATCGAGAGGGTATAAGAGCGCAGGATACGCTCGATTTTCTCGGAATTAATGATCCAACCCGAATTTCACTTTTACGTCGGCTGATTATCGGCAATCGATCGTACGGAGTACGGAGCGTCTGGACGGTCTGGGAAGGAACCGGGCGAGCCCACCCTTACCACATCCGCAGAATCGCTCTCGATGGCGTCGACAAGACGTGGACGGTTGCCAAACTCGCGACTGTCATCAGCGACTCGGCCGAAATCGCGGTAGCCTCTGGACCATCAATCGCGAAATATGTGGCGGAATGTCGAAAACAGGTGAAAGCTCTCGGATTTCCGGTGGTAGAGGTCGAGGGAACCGTACGGACGATCGACGACCTTGGGGAGCAGAAAATCGAGGCAATGGCGAAGTGTCTTGCAAACCCGGACGAATACGGGGTCAAGAAATTAACCTTTGAAGATGATGAAGGAGATGCGCGTTTTTACCGACTTCCTACCTCACAGTCTGAAATTATAATCAAACTGCGATCAACAACTTATTCAACTTTACTTGTCGATCTTCAAAACATTCTCGAAGTTCGCTTTTCGAATTATGAGTCAGCCGTTGAAATCATGATGATTGTCATACGAGCGGGACGCTCCGAAAAGAATTGTCCGGCAACGTTCACGCGCAGCGAGCCGTGTATCGATCTGCCAATCAATCAATCGCAGACAATTAATTCGCTTCCGGTTCCTGAGAAGGCCCTGCCGGAGGATTTCCGAGGATGCAGGATTGGCTCGGATATTGATGCAACGATCCCAATTTGGAAGTCAATCAACAAACTCGCTGCGACGCTACGAAATTACCGGAACGGAAAACCGGAGAGCAATGGAGGCTGCAAATGAAATTCACCAAGACACTATTTATCGTTCTGATTTTGCTGACTTCGACAGCATTCGGCGGGGATCCGGGCGTTTCGATTCTATCCGCGAAAATCAGTTGCAACAATGAACTTTCGATTGTCTTCGACAAATCGCTGCCAAGTCTCGTTTATGGTCAGAATCCAGACGAATGCGCCAAGAAATCGGGTTCGGAGGATTGTAAGGGATACGAGGCGGCATTGGGACTCATCGGTTTTTTGCGCAACCACACGAACTACAAATTGCTCAGATTAGATGATCAGTCATTTATCGGATTCACTGGTGCTTCTTGGAGTGCGGGTCTTGAAAACGAGGTAATCCTGACCATCGGTTCTGGATTTGACGCGGCGAAATCACACTATCTGATCGCGAAGAAACTAAGTTCTTCCGGCGATGCCGTCATGATTAAGGTGGGAACAGATGCAACTTGTCAATCGCCCGTGGGGTCGCTGCCGAAATTGGAGGAGAAAAAATCCGATCGACCTGAAGACCTCGTTGATGTCGCACTCAAAACAAAAGAGAACACCAAGGATCCGGTGTGGAAGTTCAGCTTCGGTCTCGACGGCGCGAAATCCCGAAAGTCGGTATACAGTTTCAGTTCTGTGTTCAAACCTTTTGTGCGCCGGCGCGATGGGCTGGGCGGTTTCTATGAGTGGACCTATATCGTCGCTACCACCGAGGTAAAGTTCAACTCGGCTGAGTCGGATCGCAAGAATGTATTGAACGTCGGGACCGAATTTTCGCTCACCAATGTTTTTGATGAGCGCGGCCAGAGACTGGAACAACCGGCGGAGAAGCGACCGAAATTTCCCGGGTTTACGCTCAAATATAGCCCACAAGTCGAAACCGAATGGGGTTTCAAAGAACTGAATATTTTGCCCTTCAATCTTCGGTTCACTTTGCCGGTAAATCTTTATCAGTCCAGGCGTTCACGGATTCGGATTGACCCGTTCGTCGGTTTTGAAAGCGGCGCGACGATACTTTCAAAAGTGAACAAACCGGGCTGGACGATCGCCCGCGGCTTGGTTGGCGCGGATCTCCGGTGGGGTTTTCTGAGACGTGGAAAAAACTTCGTCGGCGAGCTCGAAGTCTCTTATATTCGGCGGTTTCTTGCATCGCCCGAGTTTAGCTGGGGTGTCGTTGAAACCGACCGCGGTGCGTACAAGGAGGTTCCCGACATCCAATCGCGAAGGCCCCGTGACCACGCACTCGCAAAACTTACGTTCAACGCGGGATTTGTTAAGCCGTTCATTCAGTATGAGTACGGCCGCGTGCCTCCGAGATTCGTACTGCAAAGGCATGCGTTTAAGACCGGACTTGAGATCAATGCCGACTTCTTCTGGAAGAGGGATCGCTGATCGCCATTTGGGTTACTGAAATGACTTTCCGACGCAACGTGCATTGTGGGTCGCATCCTTTTGCTGGCAACTTGTGACAACACGCGACGTCCGCGAACGGCGTGCGTGTTTCAAACAAAGTCACACACGGAACCGATTCCGAATTTCTGAAATCAGAGATTTGAAGTATTTGAAAAATTTGAGATACCCGGAGCACGTCGCAATATTCAAAATCACCATTTACTTGCGCCTTGGCATCCTTGCGGGAACACCCGCTTTCCCGCAAAGACGGCAAGGCGCAAAGCAATACTGATACCAGCTTCAAGATCTGAAATTCAAGAATTCAATTTGAAGGTTTGTTGAATCTTGAAATTTGAACGAACGATCAAACTTATCACCTCGTCCATCGCTGCGTTTCCTGATACTTCGATCAACAATCGAAAACGTTTCGAACGGGGTTGATTCAAAATCCAAAAACCAAATCTTCGTTAAAGGCTGTGCTTGGCGTCTTCGGCAATATCGATTGCCGTCCATTCGAGGCGCCTGACGAATTTTGATTGTCGTTCTTTACAGTCGGATTTTGCACAGAGCTGGCATGAAAAGGCGGCACACGGATCGGTATGAACGAACATTTCGATGCTTTCGCCGAAGTTTGAGTCGATCAGTTCTTCAACCGCCTCGACCTCTTCGTGCGCTTCCTGGACGGTCAAAAACCAAGGCACGGTCAGGTGGCAGTCGACATGCAGCGTGCTCCCGTATTTAATGATCCGCAGATTGTGCAGATCGACCCAATTATCGCGGCGCGATGCCTCAAGCGTCGCGACCATGCGTTCGAGCAGTTCTTCATCCGCTTCATCCATGATCCCGGCGATCGATCCCCGAAGGATTTTGTATCCGGTAACGATAATGATCACGCCGAAGATGAGGGCGACGACACTGTCGAGCCAGACCTGTCCGGTAATGAGGATCAAGAGCAGTCCGATGATGATTCCGATCGTCGAATACGTGTCCGATTGAAGGTGTTTCCCACTGGCGATGAGCGCCAACGACCCGTTCCTGCTGCCCTTTCTGACTGCCAGGAATCCGACGCCGTAATTGACCGCGGCCGTTGAATTCGACTTTGCCGTGGCCGTACGGATGATTGGCATCCCTCGGCTGGGCCGCCAGATAGAGACTGTAAAGACCTACAAAACCAGCAGTTACGTTGATCGTGCTCTCAAGCGCATCGGTCAGGATCGCGACCGAATCGGTGACGTACCAGGCGACAAATTTGATCGCGAAGAGGAAGACTCCGACCGCGGCGACAATCTTTTGAAACTGATAGTTCTCGCGCGAATTCTCCATCTATTTCAAATCTAACTCAATCGGGGCCAAAGACATATCCGCCCCGATGATTCGAATTGAAATCTATTGGCCGATGTTGGCCCGAAGTTCGACCGTCGCCTCCATTTTTTGCGGCGACGGAACGAGCGGAACAATCCATTCCACAGTCTTTATCCGGCAAACACCCGTGTTGTCGGTGCGGCAATATGTAAACGTTGCGCGAACGGTCAATCGGGATTCCCGGCGCGGAGTTCTGATCGGAATCCGGACCGGCAGCGCCGAGAATCTGGCGATCGTTGATTCGGGGCGGTCGCCGCCTTCTATTGAGTACTCAACGCGGTGCGGAGCGTTTGGATTGAGATGAATAGCGTCCGGAAATCCGATGTCGATCAGGAGCGCGACCGTCCCCGTCGGTGCGAACTCGACCGGCGCGGCGCGGATCACTTCGCGGTTCGGCGAAGTCTGCGGCGGCTCAACCTCGCGGGGCGGTTTGAGACCCGCGATCCGCAGCGTCGAGACCTCGCGTTTCAAGGGGTCGAAAACGCGGATCGCGTGGTTGTTCGTGTCGGCGACGTAGATCCTACCGTTCGCGGCGGACAAACCGCCGGGCTCGTAAAACGCAGCGAGACGGCCGTCCGTCTGTCCGGATCTTCCGGTTCCGATCACGGTCGAAACGGATCTTCGAACCGGATCAAGCGATTTGATCCGGTGATTGTAAGTGTCGGCGATGAGGATCTGGTCTTCGAACGCGAGCACGCCGAGCGGATGCTGCAACCGGACTTTGTCGCCGATTCCGTCCTTGTCGCCGAATTCAAACAGATCGCCTCCGACGAGCGTTTCGACCGTTTCGCGTTTGAGATCGATGCGGCGGATGATATTCGATTCGCTGTCAGCGACATAAAGAGATCCGCCGGCGATCGCCAAACCAGATGGCTGAGCGAAACTCGCATCGAGGCGCGGTCCGTCACTCTTCTCTTCCCAACGGTTGCCTGCGTATGGTTCGATCAGGTCGGACGCGAGGTTCAATCTCCAGATCTGATGAGACCCGGCCATTGCGATGTACAGGTTCACACCGTCGAGCGCGAGATCCCACGGCGATCTGAGTCCGGTTGATAATCCGCGTCCGGCCTCGTTTGTGAAATCGTCGATGTTTCCGGTTCCGGCGATCGTCTCAACGCGGCGAGTTTTGAGATCGACGCGTCTGATCTTGTGATTCTCACGATCGGCGACGTAAAGAAAATCGCCGCCGAGCGCGAGTCCCTGCGGTTGGTTGAACGTGCCCGCTCGGAAATCGCCATCCGCAGCGCCGGCAACTCCCGATCCGATCGTCTCGATCAATTTTCCGTCGAGGTCGGTGACGACGATCCGGTTGTGGCCCGAATCCGAAATGAAAAGCCGGTTCGATCGCGCGTCGGCGAGGATTTTTCCGGGGAAAGAGAGCGGCAGGTTTCCGAATTTGTTGCGTTCGAGAGCAAGCGCAAGCGGCGTTTCGTCGAGCCTCCCGCGGGCGCGGGCGACTTCCGTCGCTTCCCGTATCATTCGGTCGATCGTCTCAAAATCGCCTTCACCGGAAAATCGCGCGATGATCCGGCCCTCGGCATCGATCAGAATTCTTGTCGGCCACGCGTTGACACCGTACCGGTTCCAGATCCTGAAATCGGCATCGTTGACGACCGGATGCTCAACGCCGTATCGGAGCACGATGTTGCGGATATTCTCGATCTCGCCTTCGTTCTCGAATTTCGCCGAATGGACGCCGATGACAACGAGGCTTTTCGGGTATTTTGCCTCGAGTTTTTTGAGATCCGGAATGACGTGAATACAGTTGATGCAGCCGTACGTCCAGAAATCGAGCAGCACGACCTTGCCGCGCAAGCCGGAAAGCGTCAGCGGACGGCTCGTGTTCAGCCAGCCCTTTCCGCCTGAGATCTCCGGCGCGGTCGCAAAAGCCGGCGGGAAAAGATCGTCCGGCTGGGCGTGCGCAGCAGTTGCGGCAAACATCATTGCGGCCAGAATCAGGATTATTCGAAAAGTACTCATGTTCCGACTAAATGCGTCAAACACGCTCGAAAATTCCACGGTCATGCGTTTCGGACGGCGATTATCTCAGCCGCGATCGAGACGGCGATCTCGGCGGGCGTGCGGCTGTTGATCGGCAGGCCGATCGGCGTCCGGATCGAATTCAGATATTCATCGTCAAATCCTTCCTTTCTGAGCGACGTGAGCAACGTCGCCATTTTCGCCCGGCTTCCCAGAACTCCGAAATACCTGAACCGTTTTCCGCAAAGGTTCTTGATGACGATCTCGTCGAATTTATAGCCGAGCGTCATCACCACGACGTAAATGTCATCGCCCTCCGGGATGTGGGCGGCGATCTCATCATATGACGCAATGATCGTTTTGATATCGGCGAAATGGTTTTTTTCAATCGTGTTGAGATCGGATCTGTCGTCGAAAAGTTCTATCCGGAAGTTGAGTTTCGACATCAATTCGGACAGCGCCAGGGCGCAATGTCCACCGCCGACGATGAAAAGAGAGTCACGTCGGCCGAGAGCTTCTTCGTAGAAGAACCCGCCGTCAGGTTCGGTTTTGAATCTGGTGCGCGTCGGCGGAACATCGGTTGATGTTTCAAGACCCGCAGGCGTGATCCGAATCCCGATCAGTTGCGGCGCTCTTATCAATTCGATTAACGAAGGCAAATCGGCGGGCGTGAGTTTCAGCGCGATTACCGTCTGGCGACCGGAACAGATCATTCCGGACGAGTTCGTGGCTTGACTTTGGTGGACGAGCTCGAAAATCCGCGCCCGGGGGCAATCTGATTCCGTCAGGTTCGCGCGCGCCTGTTCGACAAGCTTGACCTCCATCACTCCGCCACCGACCGACCCGAAAATCTCGTCCGGGGTGACGATCATCTTGAATCCAGCGCGGCCCGGGGAGCTTCCTGAACTCTCGGCGACGATGAGCATCATCAGCGATGCGAGCCGTTCAAGTTGACCGGCGCATGATCGCCAAAACTCCGGTTCGTCGTTTCCCAAAAAATGTTCTCCTCCCAAAAAACCGAATGGATGATTTTAGTTCAGGCGGTGAACCCGAGACAAACGGCCGCGCCGTGATCGCCGGCGATGCCGGATCCGCGAATTCATGGGGCCGGATCCGACCTTCAACGAAATGAATCCGATCCGGCCGTTTTAACGAACAAATGAACTTTCTGATCGGCGACGACGTTTGTCGGTATTGCCTGAAACGAATCCGATCTTAGAAGGTAGGAATTATGACGAAGCAAACGTTGCTGTTTTCAATCCTTGTTCTGCTGTCGGCCGCGGCGGCGACCCTCGGGCAACGGAATGCCGAATGGCTCGAAGACTACGCCGCGATCAAGCGCTATATCCCGGAAGCCTACGCAAACATCGACTGGGCGCGAAAGAAAATCGATCTGGTTGAGCTCGACCGGCGCACGACCGAAGGGCTGAAGCAGGCGAAATCAGCAGACGAGGCCGACAAGGTGTTCCAGGAGTTCTTCGGGGCGTTCAGCGACGGCCATTTGCGGCTGCAATCCGTGAACCCGGCGCAGTCATCCGACCTTGCTCCGGTTGTGATCAGCAAAGACGCGCGCGGTGACGAGGCCTGTCGGTCTCTCGGCTTTTCATTGCGACTGCCCAAGCACTCGCTTCCGATTCAAACCGTCGCCGGCTATTCACGGACCGGCGACCCCCGGAATCCGTTTCTTGCCGGAATCGTTCCGGCAGGCAAGCTTCGGATCGCGGTCATCAGCATCGTCATTTTTTCGGCGGACAACTATTTCGGCAATTGCGTCGACGCGTGGGAAGCGTTTCGCGCCGGGATTGACGGGCCCTGCGCCGGCGATTGTCCGAACCGGTTCCGGACGATGGCCGAACAGCGGCTGACCGAGCGTTTTGTGGCACAGGTAAGGGAGCTGTCGCGTGAAAAACCGGACGCTTTGGTGATCGATATCGGCGCAAACGGGGGCGGTAGCAACTGGGCGGAGACGATCGCCGCAGTCATCTCACGATCGCCGGTTTCACGTCCGCCGGTGAAGTTCATCCGTCACCCGCATTGGGTCAAGATCCTTGAAAGTCAGTTGGTCGATGTCGACATCGACCTCCTGAGAAAAGATCTGACGAAAACACAGTTGGCGATTCTCCGTGCAGCACGCAAGCGGTTGGTCGCCTATCTTGAGGAAGCCCGAAAGCCCTGCGATCTTTCGGGTATCTGGACGGATTCGAAACAAAAGCCTCAGTGTACAAGGCTCGCCGATACGCCGTTGACAAACGGATTCGCGCCTGATGCTCCGGATGAAGCGATCGCCGGACTGAATTCACGGAATTCGTTGAAGAGGATTTCTCCGTACCCGTTCGAGAAGGGCGTCTTCGATGGAAAACTGTTCGTTTTGACCGATCAACGGACGGCCTCGGCGGCAGAAATGTTCGCGTCGATGCTACAGTCGGCGAAAGCGGCGACGATTATCGGCGGCAGGACATTTGGCGCCGGTTGCGGATTCGTAGACGGCGGAACGCAGTATTTTTTGCCGGTCAGCAAACTTCGGTTGCGAATGCCAGATTGTTCAAGGTTCCGCGCCGACGGTGTCAACGAGGTCGAGGGAATCGAGCCTGACATTCGGTTGTTCGCGGCCGATGATACGCCGGAAGCGAAATTGAAAAGCGTTATTGCGTATTTCTCGAAAATGCAGAGGTAAGCGCAAAACAGTGACGGACGATCCTGATCAATAGAGATTCATCAAGACCTTTTCGGGCGTGAACGGCGCATTGAATTCGGGCGTTTTCCCGCTGAAGGCTTTGACTGCTTCACGGATCGCGAAATAGGCCGCGATGCCGTACATCAGCGGCGGCTCGCCGACGGCTTTCGAATTGAAAACCGCGAGATTCGGGCGCGATGTTTCAAGCGCGATGACATCGAGAATTGTCGGTGCCGAGTAAACGTCCGGAATCTTGTAAGTCGAAAGCGCGTTTGATCTGAGTCGCCCTTCGGAATCGTAAACGACCTCTTCCATCGTCATCCAACCGATCCCCTGAACGACGCCGCCCTCGATCTGACCAAGATCGACGGCGGTGTTCATTGATTGGCCGAAATCATGACACGCTTTGACATAATCGATCTCGTAAGTTCCGCGCAGACAATCGACGCTGACGCCGACGGCCGCGACGCCGTAAACGTGATATGCGAACGGATGCCCTTTCGCGACGGACCAATCAAAACCGATGCCGGGCGTTGCGTAATGCGCGTGCTCGCTGAGGCTGACGCGCTGGAGGTAGGCTTCATCGAGCAATCCGACCCAGCTTAGCGCGGTCGCTTCGTCGCCTCGGAAAACGACTCCGTCACGGATCGAAATATCTTTGGCCCGGGATGCTTCGACGAGCGGCGCGGCGACGTCTTTGAGTCTATCAAGAATGCGTTCGCAGGCGATCTCGGTCGCTTTGCCGTTGAGATCGGCCGCCGCAGAGGCCGCCGTCGGCGACGTATTTGCGATCCGTAAAGTGTTGGTGCTGTGGACTTTAACCTTTTCGATCGGAAGGCCGAAAACCCGCGCAGCGACCTGCGCGATCTTCGTGTTCACGCCCTGGCCCATCTCGATAGCTCCGGTCGAGACCGCGACCGATCCGTCGGTATAAACGTGAACCAGCGACCGCGCCTGGTTCATCGGGGTCTTTGTAAACGAGATCCCGAAACAGATCGGCATCAGCGCGACACCTTTTTTGACGAACTCGTGAGCCTGATTGAATTCGTCCGCATCTTTTTTGAGTCGGGCGAAGTCGTATTTCGCGTCGGCCTGTTGCCATGACTCGCCAGCCTCCGATTCGGCGATCTGCCCGTAAGGGAATTCGTCGCCGGTTTCGATCAGGTTACGGCGTTGGATCTCTTCACGCGCAACGCCGAGCGCGTCGGCCGCATGCGCAATCGCCGATTCAATGACGAACATTCCTTGCGGACCGCCGAAGCCTCGAAACGCGGTGTTCGGCGGCAGGTTGGTCTTGCACGAATACGCGACTGCCGAAACGTTCGGGATGGAATAGGAATTGGTGCAGTGAAAAAGCGTCCGTTCCAGAACCGGGAGCGAAAGATCGCAGGCGGCGCCGGCATTTTGGTAGAACGTCGCTTGATAGGCAACGATCTTCAGATCTTCATTGAGTCCGATCCGGTAATCGGACGAATACGGATGGCGCTTTCCGGTCATCCGCATATCCTCCATCCGGTGAAGCGCAAATTTTACCGGCCGTTTGGTGAGTTGCGTGCCGATGGCGCAGATCGCGGCCCAGGCGTTCGCCTGATCTTCTTTACCGCCGAACCCTCCGCCGAGCCGGGTGACATCGACCTCGATCAGGTTCATCGAAATTCCGGTGACTTTGGCTACCGCCTTCTGGACCGCGGTCGGACCCTGGGTCGATGAATAGATCCGTATCCCGCCGTTTTCCGCCGGAATCGAATATGCCCCCTGCGTTTCGATATAGAGATGTTCCTGGCCGCCCGAATCGGCACGGCCCTCGAAAACATGAGTGCAGGTTCTGAACGCGGCGTCGGTGTCGCCGAGTTTGAATCGTTTCGGCGGAGCGATCAGACTGTTCAACTTGTACGCCTCGCGTTCATCGACGATCGGCGTCAGCGGCTCGATTTCGGCAGTAATGAGTTTTGCCGCGGCGCGTGCCTGATCCTCCGTACGGGCGAGAACGATCGCGATCGGCATCCCGCAAAAATGAACTTCTTGATCTGCAAGCAGCGGTTCGTCCGGCAAAATCCCGCCGATCTGGTTCTCGCCGAGGATGTCCCGCGCGGTGACTACCCGTACGACGCCCGGCGCGCTTTCGGCGGCCGCGACGTCGAGCTTTCTGATCGAACCATGCGCGATCGGCGAATCGAATACGCAAGCGTACAGCGTTCCTTCGACGACCGGAATATCGTCAAGATAGACCGATTCACCACGGACATGTGATTTTGAGTCGAGATTTTTCATTTTTTGGTCAGCCGTCAGATGTCAGCCGTCAGCCGTCAGACGTCAGGAGACAGAAGTCAGACGTCAGACGTCAGATATCAGATGTCAGATGTCAGAATTCGGAGACCAGACGCCAAAAAGTGAAATCTCGGAACTCTGACGACTGATAGCTGACGTCTGAAAGCTAACCTCTGACCTCTGACGTCTGACCTCTGACGTCTGATGTCTGACGTCTGACGTCTGCTCACTGCTCACTGCTCACTGCGACCGCATGCGCCCGGAAAAGCTGTCGGGCCAGCAATCTCTTGTACTCGGCCGATCCGCGGACGTCCGAGATCGGCGCGATCTCGTCCTGAATCAATTCTTCGGCGGCCACGAACGTGTCCGGAGAAGGCGGTTTTCCGGCCAAAAAGTCGGACGTCCGCCGCAGCAAAAGCGGAATCGGCGCGACTCCGCCCATTGAAACGCGTGCCGCTTTGATGACGCCGTCAGTAACTTTCAACGACATCGCGGTGTTCACCGACGCAATGTCGAGATATGTCCGTTTCGATACCTTTTCAAAATTGAAATACGTGAAGTCCTTTTCGAACGCGATCTTCGAAATGACTTCCGTATCGCTTTTGTCGAGCGTCTTGTATCCGAGATAAAGATCGGCCAACGGCAATCGCCTCAATTTTCCATCGACCGTATCGCGAAGTTCGATCACGGTTCCGAGCGCGATGAACCACGCCGTCATGTCGCCGATCGGCGAAGCGTTGACGAAGTTCCCCGCAATCGTCGCCATGTTCCGGATCGGGGTCGACGAAACAAGTTTCAATTGCGGAAAAAGATGCGGGAACAACCGCAAGAATACCGGAGATTCGATGAGGTCGGTGACAACGGTCGAGGCGCCGATCTCAACCTTCGATTCCGTTTCGCGAATGAATCTCAGCGCCGGATCGTCAAACAAACTTGCGGCACCGGCGTGAACCATCTCCTCATGCCTTTGAACGTACAGATCGGTTCCGCCGGCAACCCATCGGATATTGGATTTCGGATTTGGGATTTCGGATTGAATGCGGGATGCGGCGAACTGCTGCAAACGATCATTGATGGTTGAAAAATAGTCCGGCACGATCCCTTTCTCGATAGCTGAGTTCAGCTCCGTCCCAATTCCCAAATCCGAAATTGCCGTGCAGGCGCGTTCGATCGATTTGTAACCGGTGCAGCGGCAAATATTTCCGTCAACTGCCGAAACGGCGGCTTCACGCGATTTTTTGCCGTTGCCGAGCGCATAACCGGTCATCGACATCACGAATCCGACCGTGCAGAAGCCGCATTGCGTCCCGGATTGATCGACAAGCGCCGCCTGTGCAGGCGTCAGCCCGCCGTCAACCGGGTTGATCCCCTCGATCGTTACGATGTGCTTTCCGGCTGCGTTTGCGATCGGCATCAGGCACGAGGTCATCGATCGGTACCGCACGCGGCCTTCCGATACTTCGCCGACAAGTACCGTGCAGGCACCGCAATCGCCTTCGCGGCACCCGATTTTCGTGCCCTTGAGATTTCGGTGGTAACGGACAAAATCGAGCACGGTCGTCCCCGCCGCCAAGCCGGTCGCGATCGTTTCGTTGTTAAGGATGAAATGGATCATTTCGAAGCAGACGTCAGACGCCAGACGTCAGACTTCAGACTTCAGACTTCAGACGTCTGACGTTCAAGAATCAAGATTTAAGAATCAAGATTCAGTCGTTCTTGAATCTTGATTTTTGAATTTTTTGAATCTTGAATCTTGAATCTTGATTCTTAAATCTTGATCTAGATTCCAGATTTTCAAAACACCGTCGTTCAAAATTTCCTGATCAGGATCACGCCGATAGTGATCAGCGCGGCGCCGACGGCGCGCGGCCAGTTGATCGGGCGGACATCAACGCCGAGCCAGCCGAAATGGTCGATGATCAGTGTGATCAGCATCTGTCCGGCGATGATCAGCGAAAATGTCAGGGCCACTCCGATGCGCGGAACCAGCACGACCGCCGAGGCGACAAAGAAGGCGCCGAGAACTCCTCCCGCCCACGCGATCGGCGGCGCGTTGCGCGCATTCGCGAGATTCGAGATCGGAATGCCGGTCGCGACAATGTAGATCAGCAAAGCAACCGTGCCGATGCAAAACGAGATAAACGCCGATAGGATCGGACTTTCGACATAGCCCGCAAGCCGGTTGTTGATCGCCGCCTGTGTCGGCATCATCATCCCCGCCGCGATGGCGAGAAAAATGAACCAGTAATTTTGAAGAAAGGCGGCCACAGCAATAATCAGGATTCAATACTCAGAATTCGAGATTCAACACTCAAGATTCGACACTCAAGATTTAAGATTCAATACTCAAAGTTCAATGTTCAATACTCAAGCCGAAGCTCGATAATTAAAGCGTTCGATATGAAAAGATTCGGTCGGTCTTGATTATTAATTTCGAATCTTGATTTTTAACTCTTGAATCTTGAACTGAATCTTGCATCAATATTCAATCTTGTCCGTTTTATCGATCCAGTTTTTGAAAACGGTCAGCCCTTCTTGACGGAGCAATGTCGCCGTCGGGATTCTTCGTTCGTCGATCGGAAGTACAAGTTCTTCGTAAATGAGATCGTCGTCGAATCCGGCGTCTTTCGCATCAGTTCGAGTGCAGGCGAAGAAGACCTGCGACGGACGCGCCCAGTAGATCGCGCCGAGGCACATCGGACACGGCTCGCAACTCGTATAAATTACGCAACCGTCTAGCTGAAACGTGTTCAATGTGCGGCAGGCGGCGCGGATCGCGACGACCTCGGCATGCGCCGTCGGATCGTTCGTCGACGTCACCTGATTGCAGCCTTCGCCGACGATCACTCCGTTTTTGACGACAACAGCGCCGAACGGGCCGCCGTTGTTGGCGTCGATCCCGCTCTGCGCCAGTTCGATCGCGCGCCGCATGAATTCATCGTTGTTCATTTTTATGACTCGCGGGCCGTTAATTCTTCGGTTTGATCTTGATCTCGAACAGCTTTTTCCATCGTTTTCCGGTGACATAGATCTTGTCGGAAGGCGCATCGTATGCGATCCCGTTCAGCGTGTTTTCCGGATCGGCGTTAACGTCGTCAGGCGAAATGCCGTCGAGGTTGATCCAACCGAGCAGCGCACCGGTCGCCGGATCGATCCGGGCGATATGATTCGGCTTGTTGATCGATTCGGAATGCCAGACATTCGCCCAGATCTCGCCCTTTACCCATTCGAGCTCGTTGAGTTTGTAAATCGGGCGTCCCGTCTCGTCCTTGACGACGATTGTCTTCATCGTTTCAAACTTCTCGGGGTCAACGACGCGGATGACGTGCGTTCCGTCGCTCATGTAGAGGTTCGTGCCGTCGTTTGTGATCCCCCAGCCTTCACCGGCGTAGCGAAACTCCTTCTGAAGCTTGAAATCGAGGTCATAGACGAACGCCGTCTGTTCGTCCCACGTGAGTTGATAGATTCGATCGTTCAAGAGCGTGATCCCTTCGGCAAAATACTCGCGGGCGACATCCTGTTTTTTGAGAACCTTGCCGGTCGTGACCTCAACTTTCCGCAAGGACGACTCGCCATATTGGCCGGTGCTTTCATAAAAAACTCCGTCCTTGATGATCAATCCCTGCGTAAAGGCTTTCGAATCATGGGGATACGCCTTGACGATCTCGTATGTGTAGACCGGTATCGGCGAACTGACAGGCTTCGGCGAGACGTTCGATGCATTCGGGCCGCCGGTCGGTTTGTTTGTCGACGAACTTCCGCAGCCAAACATCGCCAACAATGAAATCAATAAGAATAAAATGCGCATATCAATAGCTGATCCGCTTAACGCTTCAGCGCCAGGTCGATCGCTTCGCGGAAACCGTCCGCAGTCAGGAACCGGACTCTGATGCCGTTGACATAAATCGAGGGCGTGCCGGCGATGCCGATCGTTTTGCCGTCTGCGATATCCCGCTTGACGTCGGCAGCGACCTTTTCGCTTTGAAAGTCTAGCTCAAATTTTTGCGGATTCAAACCGGCCGCGACGGCGTATTTCTTCAACGACGCGACGTCCAGCGCGCCCTGGTTCTTGTAGAGCAACTCTATGTATTCAAAGAATTTACCCTGAACCGCAGCGGCGTTTGCCGCGAGCGCCGCATTGTATGCGTCCTTGTGCAGCGTTTGTAGCGGAAAATCGCGAACCACAAGACGCACCTGCGATCCGTATTCAGCCAGAACTTTTTTCAGGATCGGGTGTGTCGCGGCGCAGGCTGAACACTGGAAGTCAGAGAACATGACAACCGTGACCGGCGCAGTAGCTTCGCCTTTGACCGGACCATCGGGCGCGATCGTGAACACCATCGGCGGCGGCTCGGTATACATGATCTGCGGCTTGTATTTCGCCGCCAGCCGCCGGCGGAGCGCCGATTGAAGTTCCTCGCGCTCTTCCTCGGAATAATCGCGGAGTTTGTCGGTGATCTCGCGCGCCATCAGCTGATATCCCTCGATCCCGAGACTTTTCGCCTCGGCTGAAACGAGCTTTGAAAGCAGCTTTTGATTCAGTTCGAATTTTACCCGATCGTAAACCCGGGCCTTGATCTCATAAAGCGTTACCCGATTCTTTGTTTCAAACATTTCCGACGTGATTGGCTTGCCGTTGACGGTCGTCAGAACATCGGCCGGTGCCAGGTTCGCGGTGTTCACATTGCGTCCGGGCGTGACCTTGTACTTGGTCTTGAGCGTCGCAACGAACGCGGTGAATGCTTTCTGCTCAGGCTCGCTGCGAAGGAAATTGACGAGTTGTTCGCGGACCTCGGCGATCGGACGATTGCCGAGCGCGAGCCGGTTGGCATTATATAGATCCTCGACGGCTTTCGGCGTCGGATCGGGCACTTTCGCCTTGACCTCGCGCTGATAGAGCTGTTCGAACGTGATCTTTCGGGCGGCGGCCTCGGTCTCGGCGAGGATATCGATCACCTGAACCTCAAGAAGTTCCTTTCGGCGTTCGGCGATCGTGTTGCCGAGGTTTGTGTAAAGCGCGGCGGTTTCCGGCGACAGATCTTTGACCGCGATGCGTTCGCCGACGACGACCGCCAGAACCTGTTCGGACGGTTGGGCGACCGATGCCAGCGCGGTGACTGCGAGTAATGTAAAAATGAAAACAATTCTTGTCATGACGGGTTTTTGATTCGGAAGGCGACGGATTGGATGCCGCGCGATCAGAAGAACTTAATTTATCGTAACGGCCGAAGCGGCGCAACGCATCGGTGCGACGGATCCTGCGGGAATTGAGATTGCGTATCGGAAGCGTACGGTCGCACAATCGCCCGCGAAATCCGCGAAACTCCGGGAACGCGACCTTTAAGGTTGTGAAATTCGGCTCGAGCAATCGACCGGATTCCGGTTCGGATCCCCGCCGATTTTCGGTATGTTTCGCGCCATTCGCCGGCAAGCAGCCTCACAATTTCAACTTATGCGGCGGGCGTCAGATATGAACGTAGAAGCGGTCGGAGGATCCGGTAATCGAGGGGTTTGTCGAGCAGGTCGTCGCAGCCGGCATCGCGCGCCTCGCTTTTGTAATCACTGCCGAATGCGGTGACGGCGATGATCGGAATCCGGTCACCCGTCACTTCGCGGATCGCGCGCGCGGCGGTCAGCCCGTCGACGGTCGGAAGCGAGATGTCCATCAGGATCAGGTCCGGTTCAAATTCTTTGACACGATCGATCGCCTCAATTCCGTCGGCTGCTTCATAAACCTCATAACCGCAACTTTCGAGCAGATATCGGAGCACTTCGCGGCTGTCATCATAATCCTCGACGATCAGAATCTTTGGTTTCATCATTGGTGCACGGATTCGATACAGTTCGAGCCGGTAATATCGATGCAAGCAATCGCAGTGCCGTGCGTCGCAATCATTTGAACGGTGCTTCCGAATTCCTGTATCATCAACAATATGAAATCGCTCTATCCGGAAATCGAACCGTTTGATTCAGGGATGCTCAAAGTTTCAGAGATCCATGACGTTTATTACGAAAGATGCGGAAATCCTGATGGCCTGCCGGTCGTCTTTCTGCATGGCGGACCCGGCGGCGGTCTGATTTCGATGTACCGACAATATTTTGATCCTGAGGCGTATCACATAATCCTGTTTGATCAGCGTGGTTCGGGCCGGTCGACGCCGCACGCTGATCTTCGCGAGAATACGACATGGGATCTGATCGCTGATATCGAACGACTGCGGGTGAAATTCGGGATCGAGAAATGGTACGTCTTCGGAGGATCGTGGGGAAGCACTCTCAGTCTCGCGTACGCGATCTCGCATCCGGAACGATGTCTCGGGCTCATCCTGCGCGGGATTTTCCTGACCCGCCGCAAGGAGCTCGATTGGTTCTATCAGTACGGAGCGTCGGAGATCTTTCCCGATTTCTGGGAACGCTACCGCGATGAGATCCCGGTCGATGAGCGCGGCGATTTCATGTCCGCTTATCACAAGCGATTGACGAGCGATGATGAGGAAGTCAGGCTGGCGGCGGCGCGTGCCTGGGCTGTCTGGGAAGGTTCGACTTCAAAGCTCTACCCGGACGCGAATCTGATGCAGCACTGGGAGGGCGCCCATGAGGCATTGTCGCTGGCGCGCATTGAATGTCATTACTTTATGAACGGTTCTTTTTTCCCGTCCGACAATTATCTGCTTGAGAACGTCGGCAAGATCCGTCATATTCCGACGGTCATCGTGCAGGGCCGATATGACGTCGTCTGTCCGATAACCAGCGCCTGGGACCTCCACAAGGCGTTCCCCGAATCCGAACTGATTGTCATTCCGGACGCCGGACATTCGGTCAGCGAAAAGGGGATTACGGCGGCGCTCGTCGATGCGATGGATCGATTTCGGGACTCGGCCGCGCTGTAAGTGATGGCAAGATCGCGGGAAACGGAGTATGATTAGCGAATCTTGATAAATGATGCTGCGGCATCGACCGGAAAGTAATTATGTTTGGACTTGGTACACCTGAAATCTTATTGATCGTCCTGGGGCTCTTTTTGTTGTTCGGCGCGAGCCGTTTGCCGCAGTTGGCAAAGTCGCTCGGACAGTCGCGCAAAGCGTTCAAAGAAGGCATGCGCGAGGCGGAAGAGGAATTCGAGAATGAAAAGAAGCTCGACGCAGCACCTTCGAAACCGCAGGTAAGCGCGATCAGCGACGAGGAACTCGCCGCTGAAATGCGTCGCCGCGCTGAAAATAGCTGATCAATTTCGGGACAGATTCCCGGAGTCGGAATATCGTGTCAGCGCTTTTCGCCGATCGCGAGAACCGTCTTCACTGAAAATCTGAACGGAAGGCCCTCGCTTTCCGCGTCAATCAATTGAGCGAGCCGGTCACGGACTCGCTCAAATTGTTTTTCGGTCATGCCGTCGAACCACATCGGCATCAGAAAATCGGCGATCAATGGCGATGAAACAAACGCCGTGCCGTTTTCGAAATCGAACGTTGTGTTCGCGAGCTTCGTTTCGACGCTTTCAAGTTCGGATGCTTCAAGAATTTCCTCGAACCGGCTTGTCGTCGGCAATTCGGTGATCAATCGTTCGGCAAGCGTCAGATCGGCGGTCTCGTCATCCATCATCGCTTCCCAAAGCAGCGAAAAGATCTCGCCGAAACTTCCGGCCGCGAACGTCATCAACGCGACCGTGCCGCCGGTTTCCGCAAACGATGCGGTCCGGGCCGCAAAGTCAGCCAGGTCATAGGGACGCACGAGACTCGCGTCGGCAATGACCGCGTCAAAGCTGTCCGGCTCAGGTTCCGATCCGGTAAAATCGACGATCGATTTTGTCGCGATCGCTTTGTCAGCGGCAATCTTGAGCAGGTGTTCGTTCTCGCACGTCGCCGTGATCCGCGCATCGCGGTGCGCCTTTGCGGCGATCGCCAGCACATGGTTGCCGGTTCCCGCATTGCGATATAAAAGACTGCGGTCGTCGGTGAATCCGAAATGCTTGTCGGCGAGTTCGGTGAATTTCGCCGTCCATTCCGCATCCACGTAAAGATCGCGGAGGAAAGCGAGTTCCTTGGGTGATTTCGTCATATTTCCATTAAACTCCAAAGATCGGCACCGAAGCAAAGTGCTCAATTTTTTCGACTGCGGTGATTGTGGTATTTTTGTTCCAACACGTATGTCAATTCATATCAAGGATCTATTCGACCTGAGCGGCCGCACGGCGATCGTCACTGGCGGCAGCCGCGGAATCGGCAAGGAAATGGCCGAAGCGCTGGCTGAAGCCGGAGCGAATCTGATGCTTTGCGCGCGCCGTGAAGAATGGCTCGGTGAAACCGTCGAGGAGTTTCGTGCGAAGGGTTTTTCGGTCGAAGGTGTCGTCGCCGACGTTTCAAACGACGAAGCGGTTTCGAATGTTGCCGGACGGACGGTCGAGAAATTCGGTTCGATCGATATCCTCGTCAACAACGCGGGAATTTCGTGGGGTGCGATGCCGGAAGAAATGTCGCGCGAACAATGGCAAAAGGTGCTTGACGTAAATCTCACCGGCTGTTTTCTGATGGCCCAGGCGGCGGGTCGCCAGATGCTGGTTCAGGGCAAGGGATCGATCATTAATATTGCGTCGATCGCCGGGCTTACGTCCTCGGCGAACGGCCCGTTTTACGCCGGCTATGTCGCCAGCAAAGCGGGTCTCATCGGACTCACGCGCGAACTCGCGGCGAGCTGGGGCCGAAAGGGAATTCGGGTCAACGCGATCGCGCCGGGCTTCTTTCATTCTCGTCTGGCAGACAAGATAATCGACGTATATGAGCGGTCGGTCCAGGAAAACAACGTCATTCCGCGCGTCGGAAACGAAGGCGAACTGAAAGGCGTGGCGCTGTTCCTGGCGTCTGATGCGTCAAGTTATGTCACCGGACAAACGATCGCCGTCGACGGCGGGATGACGGTGTAGGGATTTGCGATTTGCGATTTTCGATTTGCGATTGGATTTGCAATTCGGTGAGCAGTGAGCAGTTAGCGGTGAGGAGTGAGCTGTGAGCCATGCGGAACCGCGCACCAGCAAGCGGGTGAAGCCCGAGCGTAGCTTCCCGTCTCCGGTCTGAAATCTGAAATCTGACGTCTGACGTTTGAAATCTGACGTCTGAAATCTGACGTCTGACGTCTGAAATCTGACGTCTGCTGCCTACTAACATTATTATGAACTTCAACGCAACATCACTGAATTTGGCGTCGATCATCGAGCATCACGCGCGGCTGACACCCGGTAAGGAAGCGGTGGTTTGGAATGACGTGAGACTGTCGTATGGCGAACTCAACGCATTGGCCAACCGGGTTGCGCATGCTCTGCATGAAATGGGGGTCGGCTATGGTGACAAGGTCGCGCTATCATGCCCGAACCTGCCGTATTTTCCGATTGTTTATTACGGAGTGATGAAGTCCGGCGCGGCGGTGGTTCCGCTAAATGTTCTTTTTCAACCGCGCGAAATCGCGTATCACCTTGCGGATTCGGACGCGAAGGCGGTTTTTGTGTTTGAGGGCACTCCCGAACTTCCGATGGCGAAGACGGTGAAAGAGGGGTTCAATCAGGTTGAGACTTGCGAACATCTGATCGTCATGACGGCCGACAAGACGGCGCCGAGCCCGATCGAAGGTCACAAGACGCTGACGCAGATAATCTTCGACAAGCCTGACACGTTCGACAGTTACCCAACGCGTCCGGATGATACGTGCGCGATCCTATACACGTCCGGAACCACCGGTCAGCCGAAAGGCGCCGAGCTGACGCATTCCAACATCTATTTCAACGCGATCGTCTGCTACAACCTTCACGTTCCCGGTCTCGATTACACCGACGGAATTCAAAAGACATGTCTGATCACGCTGCCGCTGTTTCATACTACCGGCCAAACGGCGCAGATGAACGCCCAGATGTTCGGCGGTCATCGGATCGTCGTGCTGCCGCGGTTCGATGCACAGGCAACGCTCGACGCGTTCAAACGTGAAAAGGTGAATTTCTGGACGGGCGTCCCGACGATGTACTGGGCAATCCTCAAACATATTGACGAAAACGGGATCGATCCGGCTCCGTATGCGGAATCGCTGGCGATTCTTTCCTCGGGCGGCGCGCCGATGCCGGTTGAACTGATGATGAAGTTTGAATCGACGTTCAAGGTTCGAATTCTCGAAGGTTACGGACTTTCCGAAACTTCTCCGGTTTCGACGTTCAATCATCCGGCGGTACCGTCAAAACCGGGAAGCGTCGGCCAGCCGGTATTCGGGGTTCGCGTAAAGTGTGTCGACGCCGACGGAAACGAGGTTCCGCGCGGCAAGCGCGGCGAGGTTGTGATGCGCGGCCATAACGTCATGAAGGGCTATTACAAAAGACCCGCCGAATCGGAAGAAGCGTTCAAGAACGGCTGGTTTCATTCGGGCGACATCGGGATCATGGACGAGGACGGATTTCTTTCGATCGTCGATCGGAAGAAAGAGATGATCCTTCGCGGCGGATACAATATCTATCCGCGCGAATTGGAAGAGGTGATCATGTCTCACGATGCCGTTTCGCTGGTGGCGGTCATCGGAATTCCGTGTGACAAGATGGGTGAAGAGGTCAAGGCCTACATCGTCAAAACGCAGGATCATCCGATCACGGAAGAAGAGATGATCGAATGGTTCAAAACGCAGTTTGCCGGCTACAAATATCCGCGCCACGTCGAGTTTCGCGACAGTCTGCCGATCGGCGGAACTGGAAAGATCCTGAAACGGGCGCTGAAGGAAGAAGCGAAGTAGGCCGAATTGTTGAGATGAAAATTTCCATTTTGTTTTTTGGGGCAACCGCTGACACCGTCGGCGAGCGCCGGTTGTCCGAGTCGATCGCCGACGGAGCGACGGTCGGAACGGCGCTCGATTCGATTGTCGGGAAGTTTCCCGGATTGAGCCGGCATTCGTTGCTTATCGCGTTGAATGAAGAATATACGGGACGCGAAGCCGTTTTGAACGACGGTGACGAACTGGCGATTTTTACGGCCGTCAGCGGAGGATGATGAAATGGATCCGATCCTTGAATTAACAACCGAGCCGCTCGATGTCGGTGAGATCGCGCGCCGGATCGTGCCCGATACTTGCGGCGCGATCGTCACGCTTGACGGCTTCGTCCGCCGTTTCACGAAGGGACGCGAAAGCCTTTATCTGGTTTATGAAGGATATGACCCGATGGCACTCAAAGAAATGGAGAAGCTGGCCGGTTTGGCAAAAGAGCAGTTTCCGATCGAACATGTGACGATCGTCCATCGGCTCGGCCGGCTCGAGATCGGCGAAACCAGTGTCGTCATCAGTGTCGCCTCGCCGCACCGACGCGCCGCGTTCGAAGCCTGCGAATGGCTCATCAAAGAACTCAAGAAAACCGTCCCGATATGGAAAAAAGAAGTTTACGCCGATGGCGAGAATTGGGTGAGTGGTGAGCAGTGAGCAGTTGTTAAGACGTCAGACGTCAGACGTCAGATTTCAGAGGTCAGACGCCAGATTTCAGACGTCAGATTTCAGACGCCAGATTTCAGACGTCAGATTTCAGAGGTCAGACGTCAGATTTCAGACGCCAGATTTCAGACGTCAGATTTCAGAGGTCAGACGTCAAACGCCGGCCGCCAGACGGCAGATGATTGTCCACTGTCCATTGTCCATTGTCCATTTCCACTGTCCATTGTCCACTGCCTAGTTTCCCTTGAATTCGTTCGGGTTGTCTTTGACTATCTGTTCGGCCTGCTTCATCAGCCCATCGGCCTCTTTGATGATCGATTGCGACTTCGAGTTGAATTCCCCGATCATCACATTCACTTTTTCCGGATCGTTCTCTGATTGGAAACCCTTCACAAAATCGGTCGTTGCCCGTTCGTGATCGCTTCGTTTCTTGATCTCCTGTCCCTTGAGGCTCAGATAATCCCTGAACTTATCCGAAACGTTCAGCTTTGAGGCGGCTTCAAACTTGTTTCCGGCTTCTGACAGGTCATTCGCCGAGCCTTCAAGAAGCTTCAACAACTCGTCGAGTTTTTCTTTCTTCGATATTTTGTACGATCCGAGATCTTCGATCGTGTTGACTTCGCCGAACAGCTCTTTCAGCAGCACCGCGGATTTTGTCGACGATTCATTGCTTTTCCTGATGATCGAGTTGGCTTCGGCAACCATTTTGTTTGCCTCCTGCATTTGGTCGCACGCCGCAATGGTCATCGCCATCGCGACGACTGCGACGGTCCGCACAAAAATTCCGACAATCTTCATAGTCTCTCCTGATCTGTTCATTTGAGCGATGATTTTATCCCGAAACGCTCCATCTTTGCACCGCAAGAAATAGAGAAAGCCCCGAGGGAACGTCGAAAACAGGGTAAAAAGGACGTTCCCCCGGGGCTTCTTTGGAAAGACGCGGTCCTATTCGGACGCCGCGCCGCCGCTCCAGATCTCGAAGCTTCCCCAAATTTCGTCGATGACCTTTTCATTCGCCGCGAACTTTCCTTCGTCAGTCGTAAGAATCATCACATAGTTGTCGGTGACGTCGGTTCCGACCAGGATTTTCGCTTTCGATTTGACGCCGTCTTTGCCGGTCATCGAGGCATCGGCCAGCGAATAGATATCCGATTGACCCGTGAGCTTGCCGGAGGTCACGGTATTGTCCATGCCCTCGAGGAATTTGACTGCGTCATCGAGCAAATCTTCCTTTGTGAGTTCCTTGTTCTTGTATGCGAGAACATAGATCATGATTTCGGACGGGTCCGGGGTTGCGGCGACGTAGATATCGATGCCGTCAACGTTGTCGGATTGGCCGGTCGATCCTTCAGGAACCGAAAATCCGTAGCCTTTCGTCTCGTCATAAACATATACCCAGCTATCCGGAACTTTGACCTGTTTGGCCGTTTTCGCCTTGCCTTCAGGTTTCTTTTCGTCCTTGATCACCGGTTTGTCCGATTTCTTCGAGGTTGACGAATTCGAGCTGCCCGTGTTTGAGGCCGTATTTGCCGGTTTATTGGCCGGCGCGTTGTTCGCCGGCGCCGATCCGCCCTTGCATCCGAAAGCGCCGACCGCAAGTGCCGCGCAGATAAGTGTTCCGATTGTCTTTCTCATTATTCTCTCCTGATTGTTTTTCAAAAAAAATGACGGACCGCGCCGATATCTTCAACTTTCGCGATTCCCTTGATTAAGGAAACGGAAACCGATCAGAAAACGGGTCATGTCCGATTTCGGGAATCGATTCACGGTCAATTGCTACCGCGGCTGTATTCATGGCTGCACCTATTGCTTTGCGCGCCGGTATCACGAGTTTCTCGGTTACGGCGCCGGAACCGACTTTGAGACGAAAATCGTCGCGAAAGTGAACGCGCCGGAGATTCTCAGGGCCGAACTCAGGCGCACGCGGGAGAAGATAAATCATCTCGATTTTTCGTTCGCGACCGATCCGTACCTGCCTCTCGAAGCGAGTTATGAACTGACACGGAAATGTCTGAAGGTCTGCGAAGAGTTCCGTTTTCCGGTGGCCGTCATCACCAAGTCGCCGCTTGTCACGCGCGATACCGACATCCTCAGGAATTTGAAATCCACGGTGTTTTTCTCGATTCCGTTTCTGACAAAAGAGAAGTCGAACCCGTTCGAACCATACACGCCGGTTCCGGAGGTCCGCTTCGCGGCGATGAAACGGTTGTCGGACGAGGGAATCAAAACGGGCATCGCGATCGCGCCGATCATTCCCGGTTACAACGAAGACGACATTCCGCTTCTTCTCGAACGTGCCCGGGAATCGGGCGCTTCGCGGGCTTTTATGTCGATGGTTCACTTCGATACGGATTCGATCGAAGATTACTTCGTCAAACGCCTTTATGAAAAACTTTCGCCGGCAAAGGCCGAGCGAGTTCTGAAGCAGATCCGGCGAGAACGCGGCGGAACGCTCCGGCACAAAACATTCAGCGAACGCGGAGTTGGAAAGACCGAGAAATGGACGATCGCGACCAAGCTCTTCGATCTCCATTTCCGTCGTCTCGGCTTCAGCAGTCGGGAAACAGCCGAACCCTCGACGATTTCCGATCCCGTTCAAGGAAGGCTTTTTTGATCTCAATCAGAGATTCGATCTTGACGATCAGGCTCAGCGTTCCCGTCACGAGCGATGTCGCCGGAAACCGAAGTAGAATCGTCCGGCGGCGACCACTCGCTTTGTGGGAAAACAAACCGGTGTTCCCGCAAAGACGCCAAGGCACAAAGCAATCATGAATACTGCTTCAAGATTCAAAATTCAATAGAATTCCGATGTGAGTGTTTGTTGAATCTTGAATATTGAACGATCCTGCAGAACACGCTTGTAGAAGATTCTCAGGTACTCCGCAAACGATGAACGATTAACGGCACGATCGCCAAAAAGATGATCCCAAATGCCATCAGGCCACCGCGTGAGACATCGTAGTCTTCAAGAATTCGGTCCCACGAGACATTCATCACAAACCGTCCGAGCACCAATTCAAAAACAAGAGTCAGCGCCGCCCACATCGATCCGACCGTAAGTAATGCCCGACGATCATTCGCGCCGATCCAGCGGGCGGTTATCCAGGCGATGGTGAAAATCAGCACCATTCCGGTAAAAAACGCGATCCGGCGCGCCGGAAAGTCGCCCACCAACGGCGCGAGAAAGATCTGGCGAAGCGCTCCATGAACGCTCTCGGCGGCGATTATCGCGATCCATGCGATAATCGCACGGAAAACAAACTGTTGCCTGAAATCCCCCAACATACCGCCGTTGATCACTTCCGTTTCGGCACCCGGAACTTGTCATTCGGGACGATCTCGAGAAATCCGTCGTAGAAGGTCCGCGTCAGACCGGGGACGTCTTTCCCGCCGACCTCGAAATCGAGCGCCATCCAGATCGTCCGCCTTGAGAACGAATGCTCGACCAGAAAGTACTTCCGACCGCGCTCAGACCGCACCGGTTCGAGCTTTTTCTCGACCGCGACCGAGGAGTTGATCGACGTCCGGTAGGTGACGACGACGTTCTCTTCGGATATCACGATCAGGTTGAAGCCGAGCCGGCGATCGATGATGACGATTTCGACAACCGGATCGGCCGATTGCCAAAAGAGCGATCTTGGGGTTTCCGGCACCGCCCGGTCCTGGCCAGGCGATGCGAACACGGCCGCGGAAACAATCATCGCGGCGAATAGCAGCCGTTTCATAATGACCTCAGTTTTCGAACCGCAAAACGGTCGTCTTGCCGGCGGAATCGGAGATATCGAGCCCGTCATTCATCTCCGAAGTACTGAAAAAGACGCGCGCCGCACGGACATCGGGAATCGTATGCGTCATCGCATCGCCGAGCATGATCTGGATCGTCAGCTGTCCGTTGACGGCATCGAAATCGATCCCGGACAGCGGAAGCCCGTCCTCGATCCAGAAGTCATGCCCGTTTTCGAATATCCCGAGCCGTGTTGGGCGGCCATGATTCTGTTCGCCGTAGAACCTCAGAAATCGGGTCCATTCAAATTCCTTTTTGGTTGCGCTTTTCATGATTTTTCACCTCTTCCAAAGGCCGGCGGCCGTTGTCCGGCCGGCGCAGCCGCAATGTCGTGATGACGAATTCCGTCGGAGTCGCGCGACGGAGCCAAACCGAATCCGGCAAGGAACGCCGCCAAAATGATCGCGTTCGCGACCGTCCCGAACTTCGCGTCCTGCCAGTCAAGAACAATCGCCGTCTGCGATGCCATAACAGCGATGACTGCAACGATCGGCCACCACTCTATCCGCGCCAGAAACAACGGGATGACAGCCGTGAACAGCGCCGTCGCGATCAGCCAGACAATGCCCTCAGAGCGCGGGATCGGATGAGGAAGCGACGTGACTTCAGCCAAACCGAAAGCTTTGGCGAATCCGATCAAATGTATCGCGGCATGAATCGCGATCAAGAATACAAAAACATAGCGAAGCATGATCGTCACCTCATGTTCTGACAAACCACTCAGGCGGGCGTCTGAGCGAGACCGGATCCGGATACGAATCCGTGTAGCCTGCGCGCACAATGAACTGGATCGGATCGTTGATCCCGATCGCGCCCGCGAGATTGTTTCGCGTCGGCTCCTCTTCGAGTATCTGCGTCATCGGATGAATTCCGATATTCCGTTCGCGGACGCTGAGAAACATACGTTGGAATCGCCGGCCGGCGTCGATCAGGGACGGCGTCGAATTGTCTGGTGATGTGATCAGGATCCAGCCGCCGTGCGCCGCGACCTGCTCCCTCACCCGCGCGATGCCGCGTTCGCGGAAGTCCTCGCTGAGCACGTTTTCGCGTATATAAAGATTGCGTACAAACCAACCCGAAGCGCCTTCGATTTCCATGCTTCCAGTCGTCAGGCCGTCACGGAATTTCCGCGCTTCACGATTCGAGAACCTGACCCAGTCACTGAGTTCGTGCTGCGCCGGTTCTCGATACGCCTGATGCCTGTTGGCTTCGATCGTCGCCTCGTTGATCCATTTTCCCTCGCGGCCGTCCGCCGGAATAAAATGAAATTGCTGATCTTCACCGTTGAAGAGATGTTTGAGATCATCGCCCGCAAGCGGCGTGGACGAGAATTTTCCGCGAAGTGTGCGGCGCGTCCTGATCCGTTCGGCATCGGAACCGATACTTGCACCGCTCTTGATCAGCCGCAATTCCAGCATTCTTTCTTCCTGATTGGTCGTTGCGATCTGATACCAGTCGGCGTGATAGCCGTAATGCGCTCCGGCGCGCTCGAGATTTTCGGCAAATGCGCCGAGCGAAAGCACGGTTTCGCGCTGCGTCGGATCGACAGCCGGCAGCCAACGGGAACTCTCGTTACCAATGATCCAATGAAACGGCTCGATGTACTCGATGAACCACGGCTGGGTGTTGTGACCGCTCGGCGCCAGAGACGCGAGCCCGAGAATTCCGATCTCATCCGGCCGGAGGACGGTTTCGCCGCCTTCGGCCGGAATAAGATCGGACCTCGTCAGGTTTGATTTGTCGCTCAGCAGAAAAACGCCGAGCGCGGCAAACGGAGCCGCCTCTCCGAGTCTGATCAGAAATTTTCGTCTGTTGATCTTTCGCATAATCGTCGTTTCTCCTGAGTCGCCGGTCGGTTACGGCACCCGGTTCTGACTCGCCGGCTTATAGCCCGCCGTATGGTGCAGATGAATGTCGAAGTCAGTCGTCACGGCGACCTTCCGGAATTTGGTCCCGAGGGATGAACTCCGATAGGTGATGATCCATTGTCGGCGTGACGTTTCGATGAACTCTTCGAGATACGGTGCAAAGTTGATGAACTCGATCGACGTGAAATAGCTCTCGCCGCCGGTTTCGTCGGCGAGCCTGATGAGGCTGCCTTGGCCGTAGTTGAGATCGAATCGGCCATAACGACGTTCACCGACGGGCGCGTAGATAGTGTAAACGGCGACTCCTCGGCGCTGACATTCGCTGATCGCGCGATCAAGCCCGATCGACATGGTAGGGCTCGCGCCGCCGAATCCGCGCGACATATCGAGTCCGTCCGAAATAACGATCATCAATCTGCGTTCGTTCGTCTGGTTGAAATGCCCGGCAGCGTCGGCGACACCGTCAAATGGACTGAAGGTCAGCGGAAACGAACTGCTGCGGATGACTCTCAGCGAGTCGGCCGCCTGCTTGCGGTCAGTTGTCGGTTCCTGCATCACGATCGCGCCGCCGAGACCGAGGTAGGCGGTCATGACGCGCGTTCCGGCAGGTAATTTCGAGATGAATTCGCGAAGCCCTTTTATTTCATTGTTGACGCGCCAGTTCAGATTGTCTTGAATGACGATCGCGATCGTCGTCGGCACGTCGCCAGCGGGCCGAACGTTCAGAATACGTTGTCGGACCTTGTTCTCATAAACCGCAAAATCCGAGCCCTGGAGCTTTGCGGCAACGATTTCTTCCTTTTCGCCGCGCGGAACCGGCGTTACGACGATCGTCATTTCAGTCCCGTTTGAAACGGACTGAATGGTTCGGATCGTCGGTTTTTTCTGCGCGCCGACGAACAGTGCCGTCATGATGATCGAAACGGCAGCAAGCGGAACTTTGACTCTCATATCGGACCTCCTTCAAATATCGATTTGAACCGATAGCAGTTTTCACCCGTTTCGGAGCATTTCGCGTGCCAGTTGCGATCATTGAAGTTACGCCGATTCGGCGATTCGCAATGTGTAAATTTCCCCGAACTGTACTAAAATTTCCGCAAGATTTTATGCAGAGCAGAATTGAAGTTTTCCGGCAGATGCTTGAATCGGACCCGTCGAATTCGATGGTGTTGTTCGGGCTTGCGAAAGAATACGAAAAATCGGGCGATACTGCCGAGGTGATCGATTTGCTTGAACGCTACCTCTCGGCGTATGACGATGAAGGCAACGCCTGGGGCATGCTGGCGCGCGCGTATCAGCAGAGCGGTGACCGAACGAAGGCACGCGCGGCGTATGAGAAGGGAATCGAAGCATCGCTGGCGCACGGTCATCCGTCGATGGCCGGCGACTACAAAATGACGCTTGAACTTGAGTTCGGCGAAGACGACTGAAATTTATGAAAAAGTTAACTGGATTGATTCTGATGCTGTTGATCACGGCGATCGCCGTTTTCGCGCAGCGCCCTTTGGGTGTGAAACCGACGGTCACCGGCGGCGCCGTTCCGTATGAGCAGGCCGCCTACGATGTTCTGAAATATGACATCGACATGAAGGTTGATCCGGCCGCGAAATCCATCTCGGGAACAACCGTCGTGACCGCGAAGATCGTCCAGCCGATCAATGTCTTCGTTCTCGATCTCGACACCCCGTTGGCGGTTTCCGATGTCTGGCGCATTGAAGGCGCCAAATCGACGAAACTTGTCTGGGAGCGGAAGGGCGGAAAGATCTGGAGCTATTTTCCGATGACGATTCAATCCGGCGCGACGGTGTCGATCAAGGTCGCCTACGCCGGCACGCCGCGTGTCGCGCCTGCGCCGCCGTGGGTCGGCGGTTTCATGTGGGAGAAAACGGCTGACGGATCGCCGTGGGTTTCGACCGCGTATCAGAACGACGGCGCCGACGTCATGTTTCCCTGCAAAGATTACCCGCATGACAAGGCGGATTCGGTTTCGATCAAGGTCACGGTACCGGACGGTCTGTATGTTGCTTCGAACGGGAAACTGATCTCGACGCGAAAAAATGCCGACAAGACCGCGACCTATCATTGGTTGATGACGAATCCGATCGCGAACTACAGCGTCACGATCAACATCGCGCCTTACAAAGTTATTGAAACGACCTATCGCAGCGTCTCGGGCGAAACGTTTCCGATGATCTTTTACGCGCTTCCGGAAAACGCCGGCAAGGTCGCGAAACTGATGGAAGAAACGAAGAAGTACGTCGCGTTTTTTGAAAAATATCTCGGCCCCTATCCTTTCAGATCGCAGAAGCTGGGCATCGTCGAAACTCCGCATCTCGGGATGGAACATTCGACGATCATCGCTTACGGCAACAAATACCAGTTTGACAAGGACGGTTTCGACTGGCTGATGTTCCACGAACTCGGACATGAATGGTGGGCGAACCTCGTGACCGCGTCCGATTGGCGCGATTTTTGGATCCATGAAGGTTTTCAGTCGTTCATGGACAATCTTTACCTTGGAAGCGTCAAGGGACAGGACGCCTATCTGACGGCAATGAAGGGACGCGCCAAGGCGACGCGAAACAAACAGCCGGTGGCGCCGCGCGATGCAAAAATCGCCTACGAGGTTTATCTGCAAGCGCCGGACTACATCCGTGGTGACGGCGACATCTACGGCAAGGGCGCGGTTGTGCTTCACACGCTGCGCTATCTGATCGGCGACGAAGCGTTTTTCCGGGCACTCCGGCGGATGGCCTATCCGACGAAGGCGATGGAACGGATCACGACCGGCGGTCAGTCGCGCTTTGCGAACACCGACGATTTCAAGACAATCGCGGAAGAGGAATCTGGCGTCGATCTCGACTGGTTCTTCGAGGTTTATTTCCGCCAGCCGGAACTTCCGAGACTCTCGATGATCGTCAATGGTGACCGCATCGACTTCAAATGGAACGTCCCGAACGATATGCCGTTCCCGATGCCGGTCGAAATATCGGTTGACGGAAAGATCGAAAAACTTGCGATGAAAGACGGCAAAGCTACCGTTTACACGAAGGGCGTAACACCGGTCATCGATCCGAAAGGACTTGTGCTGAAGGCTGAATAGCGATTCGATCCGCATCGCGGCATACGCGATTGCCTTGTTTTTCGTGAAGTGGTCATATCATCCGAAGAGTTAAAGCCTCTTATGCAATTCTGCTCTGCGGTAGCTTTCGCTCATTTGATTCTGAAACGAAAGGTAATGATTTCGGTGTCCGTTCCAGCCGAGGCGCTGGAAGCGGCAGGGAAACGGCGGCGCTCTTAGGGATATGTCAGTTCGATGATGAGGCTCCGTTTCCGTTATCTGTTCTCCGAGAAATTGAATACGAGCGTGCCCGAAACCCGGACCGCCGTTCCTGAGAGAAATGTCGGCGAGAATTTCGACTCGCGCGCGGCCTTGACGGCCGAGTCTTTCAGCAACGGATGCCCGCTCACCGCTTCGGCCTCGATGACGTTCCCTTTTTCATCGACCAAAACCTTGACGTTGACGGCGCCTGACGCGCGAACGGCGCGCGCCGCATCAGGATAATCAGGCTTGACCAGATTCGTCGCTTTGCCATTGATGATCCCGCCGGAAATCACTTTCGGGGCGACCTTCTCGTCGGCGGTTACCGGCGCTTTGGCCACCAGCTTCGAATCCGGATCGGAGAACCTGAGCTCGATCTGGTTGAATTTTTCAATCTTCATATCATCAACGAGCTTCTCAAAATCTTCGACAAAAATCCCCTTCGATGAATATGACTGCAATTCGCTGGGCTGGGCCAGTAAAGTCAGCTTCATTGCGGTGTCATTCGTTCCCTCATTGAAGATCCCGGATGATTCGCGATCGGTTCGGATATCCATCAGTTTTGCGCGAAGCGCCGTAAGCGACTCAAACGACTCGTCATTGAGCACGTAGCTGCTGTTTGACCGATTGAATCCGAGCCTCAACTCCAACGGTGAGAGCTTGCCCGGCGTCTTTTCGTTGTCGACTGTTACTCCCTTTGCCGTGAGCCGATCACGCAACACGGTTTCGGTCAGCACGGTCTTTGGCGGCTCCTTCGGTTCAACGGTTTCCTTTTGCAAAAACCGGCAGCCGAGGACAACCGTCAGCAGGATCGGGATGACAAACAACGCGGAACGGTTCATATTCAGGACTCCTTTTTCGAAATTGCGAGGACTTTAGACTTGATATACGGAGTTTGCAACCTCGTCCGATCTCGTTTCGCGTTCGATTTGAAATGCGATATTCTCTTCATTTGCCGAAAATTCCCGAAAATGCTCGGGAATCGACCGTCGCGGAAGATACGGATTCAAGCCATTTCACCGATTGTTGAAACGTCGGGTTTGGAACTTGGACCATGGATTACCTTGAATCCGGGACCCGGAATATGGAATGCGCGGAGATCCGGCATCGGAGATCGCTCGGAAAAAACCGGAAGTCGATTTTGAAAGATTTCGCCACGGCAAGCTAAAATCAGTTTATTCTTATATTAATTATCGTTATTCAGGTCTGGTATCAATGATGGCAACAGGAACGGGGAAAATGGATAAAAAGGGCGCGGCTAAGAGTGCGAAGTCGAACGGATCGACGGCTGAAAAATATCACGGCCTTGCGCCGCAGGAACTGGTCGCGATGTACCGCACGATGTACATGTCGCGTCGGATCGATGACAAGGAAATTCAGCTCAAGGGCCAGAACAAGATCTTTTTCCAGATTTCGGGCGCCGGGCACGAAGCGGTTCTTGTCGGTGCGGCGAAGGCGATGAAGCCGGGTTATGACTGGTTTTTCCCCTACTATCGCGATCGTGCGCTGATGCTCGGTCTCGGGATGACGGCGCAGGAAATGCTGTGGTCGGCGGTCGGCGCGGAATCCGATCCGAATTCGCACGGTCGCCAGATGCCGTCGCACTGGGGAAGCGTCGCGCTCAACGTGCCGTCACAGTCATCATGCACCGGATCGCAGGCGCTCCACGCGGTCGGCGCGGCCGAAGCGTCTTACCGTGCATCGCTCGTCAACGGACTCACCGATCAGATCGCCGGATTCAAGGGCGATGAAGTCGTTTACATGTCTGTCGGCGACGGAACCACCAGCGAGGGCGAATGGTGGGAAGCGCTCAATTCGGCGTGCAACCTGAAACTGCCGGTGATCTTCGTCGTCGAAGACAACGGTTACGCGATCAGCGTCCCGGTCGAGGTCAACACCGCCGGCGGATCGATCTCGAATCTCGTCGCCGGATTTCCGGATCTTTTCATTCAACGCGTTGACGGAACCGATCCGCTGGCAAGCTACGCGGCGTTTCGCGACGCAGTCGCCTATTGCCGTGATCGAAAGGGCCCGGCGTTCGTCCATGCCAAGGTCATCCGGCCTTACTCGCATTCATTGTCGGACGACGAAAAACTCTATCGTCCGGACGAAGAGCGCGAACAGGACGCGGCGCGCGATCCGATCAAGACATTCGCGGAATTTCTGATGACCGAATCGATCATTTCGTCGGAAGATCTTGAAGCGCTACGCAAAGAGGTCGACGCCGAAGTCAACACCGCGGCCGACATCGCGATCGTGACGCCGCAGCCGGCGCCCGAATCGGCGCACCGCAACGTCTTTTCGCCGGATGTCGATCCGACCGACCGCGCTCTTTTCGACACCGAAGACGGCGCCGAACTTTCGGGCAACGCCGGCACGATGGTCGATCTCATCAACCGCTGCATGCACGAAGAGATGGCACGCGATTCGCGGATCGTTGTCTTTGGCGAGGACGTCGCCGATTGCTCGCGCGAGCAGTATCTGGAACGCGTCAAAGGCAAGGGCGGCGTTTTCAAGGTGACGGCGAACCTGCAACGTGAGTTCGGTTCGGCACGGGTTTTCAACTCTCCGCTTGCCGAAGCGAATATCATCGGCCGCGCCGTCGGGATGGCGCTGCGCGGGCTGAAACCGGTTTGCGAGATCCAGTTCTTCGATTACATCTTCCCGGCGATGCATCAGATTCGCAACGAAGTCGCAGTGATGCGCTGGCGTTCGGACGGCGATTCGAAATGTCCGATGGTGATGCGCGTTCCGGTCGGCGGATATCTCAAGGGCGGCGCGGTTTATCACTCGCAGTCGGGAACGACGCTCTTCGCGCACACGCCGGGGCTGATGATCGTTTATCCGTCAAACGCGCTCGATGCGAACGGGCTGCTCCGCACCGCGATCCGCTGCGACGATCCGGTGATGTTCCTTGAGCACAAGCATCTTTATCGCCAGGTTTACAACAAGTCGCAGTATCCGTCGAGCGAGTTTTTGATCCCATTCGGCAAGGCGAAGACCGTCAAAGAGGGAAGCGACGTTACGATCGTCACCTTCGGCGCGCTTGTTCAACGTTCGTTTGAGGCTGCCAAACGGCTCGATAAGGACGGGATTTCGGCCGAGGTCATCGATCTCCGGACGCTTGT
>JBGASE010000165.1:0-7554 GCA_044229875.1 Pyrinomonadaceae bacterium
GATGCCGTTGATTGTACATTCTACCTGGCGCGCCCCGGCGACGACTGCCGAGAGGCTGTTTGCGACCGCGAGCCCGAGATCGTTATGGCAATGAACGCTGATCGTTACGTCGCGATGACCGACAACTTCTTCCTTGACCTTTTTGATCAATGACGCATATTCGTTCGGCATCGTGTAACCGACGGTGTCGGGAACGTTGAGAACACTCGCGCCTTCCTCAACTGCCACACGGAAGATCTCGCAGACGAAATCAGGCGCGCTGCGGGTTGCGTCTTCGGCCGAAAACTCGACGTCATCGACGTATTTCCGGGCGAGCCGGACCGCGTTCCGCGTCATTTCGATGACTTCTTCGCGCGACTTCTTGAGTTTGTATTCAAGGTGAATGTCGGATGTCGCGACAAACGTGTGGATCCGCGGACGCCGCGCCTTTTCAAGCGCCTCGGCGGCGCGCACGATGTCGATCTCGGTCGTTCGGCAAAGAGCCGCGACGCGTGACTCTCGGCATTCTTCCGAAACCGCGCGGACGGCTTCAAAGTCGCCATCGGACGCGATCGGGAATCCGGCTTCGATGACATCAACTCCGAGGAACTCAAGTTGACGCGCCATCCGGATCTTTTCCTTCAGGTTCATTGAACAGCCCGGTGATTGTTCACCGTCACGCAAAGTCGTATCGAAAATTTCGATCTTTTCAGGTTTCATTGTTTCTCCAATCTGTGGTTCTTGCTGCGCTAAACGACTTGAAAAGAGATGCTAACGAACCCTGCGTCCAAAAGTCAAGCTTATTTAATTCATAAATATATAATCAAAATTGATACAAGAACTTCGTACATCGAGGCTTATTTCCTTCTTTCGATCGCTTATTATGTCCGATTTGGGCAAAAACAATCAGGAGCGCCGTCCAACCTGATAAAGGAGAACAACTATGATCGGATTCGAATTAAGTGCACGGGGAAGCAACGGTTTCAAATTCAACAGCAGCGCATGGACCGAAGGCGATATTTGGATCGCCAATGCACTCAAGGCCGTTCCGAAAAGTCCCTTGAAGCAGGCGCAGGGCACAATCGTTGACGGCATTGAGTCTCAGTTCAAAAAGCTCGGCCAGAATATGTTCTGGAACTATGTTGTGAATTTCGGACTGGATCTGCACCTGACCGTCAAAGGCGACTTCAACTTCATGTACCAGTTCAAGGCGAGCAAGTCTTCTGATCAGATCGCCCGTGAACTGCTGCAACTGATCAGCGAACAGGACGAGGAAATGGGTGACCAAGTCACAATTCATTTTGCCAACTGTTTCAAGAATTTTCAGCTACACGTTGTCATGGGTAACACAAACGATCTGAAACTTGTTATCGACATTGACCTTTAAGAGTTCCGGTCCAGCGCCTGAACCTGAAAACGCTCGACCATATCGGCAAACTCCGCGATAGCTCCGTGCAGCGGATGCACGGAGCATCGAAAAATTCGAAGTCTCGGGTCGTGGAATCGGATGATCATCCTGTGAAATGTTCGTTCGCTTCGATTTCGAACTGCAATCTTTCGCCCGTCAGGCTCCTCCCAGCAAATAGCATTGCCATCCGCAACGTTTTCGCCTTCTCAGCTACTTAATCCCTGATAAAAGATTTGATTATGTCCGACGCATTTTGATAAATTTGAGCAAAGTTGTTAACCCAAACCTCCAACCAGCGAGTTTTGCCCGCGAATGGTGCGAAATCGGGCGGGGTAGCAGTCTGATCCCAAGAATTGGGGAAACAGCCGGTTACCTGAGAAAACGGGTCAAAGTGCTGAAAAGCGGTTTGTTTGAAAGGGTTCGGACAAATCATGATCACACGGACTGGACGATAATTTCGGGCGAGTTTTCCCTTTCGCGCACCGGGATCAATGCCCCGGTATCGGTCACGGAGTTTCTATGGACATCAATCAGTTGGAGGTTTTGGTGGCTGTCGCCCAGGAAAAGAGCTTTTCCCGGGCGGCCGAAGTTCTGAATCGAACTCAGCCGGCCGTGAGTCAGGCCGTCCGACGCCTTGAACTGGAGATCGGTGAAAAGCTTTTTGATCGTTCATCAAAGGACGGGACGCTGACGCTCGCGGGTGAGATCCTGCTCGACTACGCCCGCCAGATGCTGAATCTCCGGCACACGGCGCAAAACGCGATCAAGGAAATGCGCGATCTGCATCACGGAAAAGTGACGATCAGCGCCAATGAGCACACCGTATTCTATCTGTTGCCGGTCATTCGCGAATTTCGCCGGCTTTATCCGATGATCAAGATCGAAGTCCGCCGCGGCGTCGCCAGCAGGATTCCGAAAGAGATCACCGCCCGCGAAGTCGAACTCGGCGTCGTCTCCTTTAAGCCGACGGATACCTCGATCGTCGCGGTTCCGGTGATGACGGACGAGCTGGCGCTGATTGTCGCGCCTTCACACCCGCTCGGGACGCAAACAAGCGTTTCGGTGAAGGAACTCGGCGTTGAAACTTTCATCGCGCACAACGCCGTTTCGCCATATCGCCAGAAGGTGATCGAGACGTTTGAAAAGCACAAAACGCGGCTCAATATCTCGGTTGAACTCCCGTCGCTTGAGGCGATCAAGAAACTTGTCGAAACCGGCGCCGGCGTCGCGCTTGTGCCGAAGCTTTCGGCACAGTCTGAAATCGCCGATGGGCATTTGCGTGCGTTGTCTGTTATTGAAATGAAACTCGAACGAAAGCTGAACATCGTTTACCGGCGAAACTCGGTGCTTTCGCATGCGGCGAAAGTGTTCCTGAAACTGGCCAAAGAGATGAGCCGTGAGTGACTTTGCCGGACGCAGTGAACCTGAAATCAATTTGCGTTTTGGCCGATTTGAGGTCAGAATCCATTTGTCTTGAATCAACCTGCGATTTATGAACAAAAAAGAATTTGCCGAATCACTCTCCGCGTCCGACCGTCGCGGATCGGATCGAAAAAAGCTCATTGTTGACGTCCATTTCAACGGCGGGGACGCAACCGGGATCGCGAATACCCGCGATATCGGCGTCGGCGGTCTGTATATGACGACGAACGCCCGTCTCGATACGGGTACGTTGATCTTTTTGAGAATGATGGTCGGCGGACAGGAACTCGCAATCAGCGGTGTTGTCGTTTATACCGATCCCGGACATGGTGTCGGGGTTCGCTTTCACAATTTGACCGACGAAACGATCGATGCGCTCAAGAAAGAGATCGACCTTTCCTAAACCGAATCAACAAAAAGGAGATTTGAATGTTCGACCAATTCACGCTTGGAATAGAAGAGGAATTTCAGATCGTCGATCCTGAGTCTCGCGAACTGAAATCGCACGTTTCCGAGATTCTGGATGAGGGCAAACTTTTGCTCGGCGAAAAGGTGAAGCCCGAGATGATCCAGTCAATGATCGAGGTTGGAACCGGTGTCTGCGCCAATATCCAGGAAGCCCGCGAAGACATCTCCAAACTGCGCTGTATCATTTCGTCGCTCGCCAAACGCAAGGGCCTTGAAATTGTCGCGGCGTCGACGCATCCATTCTCGAAGTGGTCGGATCAGGAGATCTTCGAACACGATCGCTACAAATTGCTTGTCGATGAGCTTCAGATGGTTGCCCGCAGTCTTCTGATCTTCGGCGTCCACGTCCATGTCGGAATTGCCGATCTTGACCGCCGGATCCACATCATGAACGCGGCCAGGTACTTTTTGCCGCACGTACTTGCGATGACGACGTCGTCACCCTTCTGGCTCGGGTTCAACACCGGACTCAAATCCTATCGTTCGGAGGTCTTCAAGAAATTCCCGAGGACCGATATTCCCGACCATTTCGAGTCGTTCCAGCAGTATCAGAGCTATCTCGACCTGCTCGTAAAAATGAACTGCATTCAGGACGGCACAAAGATCTGGTGGGATGTCAGGCCGCATTGCAAGTTTCCGACGCTTGAATTCCGGATTTGCGACATTCCGACTCGGGTTGACGACACGATCGCGGTCGCCGCGCTGTTTCAGGCAATCGTCGCGAAACTGACGGTGCTGATCGACAAGAATCTTGGATTCCGCCTTTATCACCGCCGGTTGATCCAGGAGAACAAGTGGCGCGCGGTTCGTTATGGACTGGACGGTAAATTGCTCGATCTCGGAAAGCAGAAAGAGGTTCCGGTCAAGGACCTGATTCGCGAACTGCTTGAGTTTATTGACGACGTCGTCGATGAGCTCGGTTCCCGCAAGGAGATCGAACATATCCACACGATTCTTGATCGCGGAACGTCGGCGGATGAACAGCTCAAGGTCTATGAAGAGAGCGGACATGATTTCAAGGCCGTTGTTGATATGCTGATCCGCAACACGATGGAAAACGTTCCGAAAAAATGTTTTGATTAAGATTGGACAAACATGAGTTGATCAAGCCGCCTTCGATTCAGATCGAAGGCGGTTTTTTGTTTGCTCCGGTCGGGTGACTTCGCTTGAAGTGTTCAACAAAGCTAAACAATGATTGACAAACAACAACAAGAAATGATAAAAAGTTAAAGGATGATAGCCTCAATCGTTCGATAAGTACTTGTCGGACAACAACTTCGGGCGGGAGAGAAAATGGTGAAAAACACGGGATTCAATTCCCAAAGCGGAAAATCTGTCATTGAGATTGTCATCGTTCTGATCATTGTCGGAATTCTCGTTTCGATCGCGGTGGCCCAATTCGGTAATTCGACCCAAAAGCTGCAGCGCCAGAATCTGGCTCGGGAGTTCAAGATCAAACTTGAACGGGCCCGGTTCGACTCGGTAAAGCGCCGTGCGACGGATCCGAACAACCAGGCAAAAGTCACGATCACGAGTGCGACGGCATTCAGTCTGACGCTCGATTTGAATCAAAACGGAACCATCGAGACCTTCGAGACAAGTCAGGTTAGCTTCGGCGGACGGAGCGACGTCAAAATCGTCGGCGAAAATCTCGTTTTTCCGGTGACGATCCGATTTAACCAGCGCGGGCAGATCTCGGCAATGAACGGCGCATCGCCGCCGGTTGCGATCAATCCCGTCTTCTATTTCTGCAACGGTACTTGCACCAGTTCCACCGCCAATGAAATGAACTCTTCGATCGTTTCCGTCTCGCCGACCGGAACGGTCAGCATGTCGGCCGGCGGCGAATCCATGCCGACGTTCAACAGTCCGTCCATCACCAATGTCAACGCGAATTCACAGATCAATCCGTTACTGATCGTCGTCCCGTCTACACCGGTTCCGCTGCCGTCAGGAACGGCAACGCCGAATGCGACGCCGACGCCGACACCGACACCGACGCCGACACCGACACCGACGCCGACACCGACGCCGACGCCAACTCCGACTCCGACTCCGACTCCGACGCCGACGCCGACACCAGCCGCGACGCCGACGCCGACACCAGCCGCGACGCCGACACCGACGCCAACGCAGGCGTCGTGCACATACGGCCAACGTCCGGCATCGGCCAATTGCGTTTGCCGTAGTCCGATGTGGGTTCGTTCGAACGGCAAATGCCAGTAGTGCGCTCATTCGAATTTCTCGTCAACGACGTATGAAACACTCAAAACCCATCGCTTCTTCAGATGATCCGGTCGCCATCGGCCGGATCGTTTCCGCTGGTCCGCAAGACGAAGATCAGGGCGGCTTCACCCTGATTGAGGTGGTCGTCGCGCTTGTGATCATCACGGTTGCATTGCTCGGCATTTTTGCGACGTTCACCTACGCGATCAATTACAACGCGGGCAATAATTCCCGGGCGCAGGCACTTGCAGTTTTGCAGCAGGAAGTCGAGCAGATCCGGGCAGCAAAGTTTACGCCATATTCAACCGATACGACGTTGACCGGCGGTGTCAAAGCGTTGAAGACCGTGAATTCCGCCGATGGCAGCGCGTTCAATGTTCAGATCATCGTCGATAACAATCCGTTCGCCGCAAACGTGCAGGATGAAACTACTCCGACTTCGCTCAAAGAAGTGACGATCACCGTTACGCTCGCCAGTCCGACTCCGGGTTGGCAGACATCCGTACCGGCAACCGTCATATTGCGGCGCGTGAGGGGCAACTAATGACTTTGACCAACAAGAAAAACGGCGGATTTTCGCTTGTCGAACTAATGATCGCGATGACGATCATGCTCATTCTGATGGGCGTCGTGTCAATGCTGATGTCGCGCTCGTTCGGCGTCCGGGCGCGTGAAAGCCGGCGTACCGATGCGCTGACGTCGGCACAGGCGGCGCTCAACGTCCTTTCGCGCGAGATATCGAATGCCGGCTTCGGAATCTATGACAACCAACTGACCCGGAGGCCGAACAACGGACTGATCCTTGCCGATTGCAACGAGAACAAGCTTCGCTTTCGGACAAACTTTTCGAACAATAATTCGTCGACCAACTCCGCCGGAGAGGATGTCACCTTCTTCTTCGATTCTGCCACGAGTTCGATCGTCCGTTACGATCCGAACGGCAGCCCCCAGACATCAGTTATCGTCAACAGGATCAGTAACGTTTCGTATCTTTACTATCAGTACACCGGGGCAAATTCGACTCCGACTACCTCGACGACACCCACGGCCGACACAGGTCGGGTCCGAATCACGGTTTCCGTGACTCTCGACCCGGTTCAGGGGCAGCCGAACAATCAAACCGTTACTTTCTCTTCGGAGGTCACGCTTCGGAACTCGAGCTACATGTTGAATCAATATTGAGCGGGTGAAAACGATGGAAAAATCGATGGAAACACTGGAAAAATCGAATCGAGACGAAAAGGGCGGCGCTCTCGTGATGGCAATGCTCATCTCATTCCTGTTGCTTGTGGCGAGTGCCGGATTACTGCTCGAAGCGTCGCTCAATACTGCTAACGTGACGGACGCCGTTGCCGAACAACAGGCATACAATGCCGCCGAAAGCGGCCTTCAGTCGGCGATCAACGTCCTGCGCGGCAACGTTGCGCCGAGTCCGTTGCTTGACACAACAAAAGCGGCGACGGACCTTGCAAACAGGATCACATTCAACCGGGCGCTGAAATTGTCTTCATCGAACGTCGCCGGCGATACGTCGACGGTTCCCAGACTTTCGCGCTGGATGTCGTACAATTACACGCCGACCGGATCGTCAAATCCTGACCGCGTCACTATCGGTACCGGAAGCTATGCTCCGCAAACGGGTTACGCGTTTGATCTGTCGGTGTCAGATCCCGACAACACCGGTTCACTCATTTCGTTTACCACCGCGGGACGGATTTTCGACAGCGACGCCGGATTCACGGATCGGCGAACCTACGGAAGCGGTGCCAATACGACCACCTTCTCATATGTCCCGGCGACCGTGACGGACCTTAACGTCTCGGGCGGCGCAGCTGCAACGAACATCGGGAAGTTCGTCATCACGACCACCGGAACCGGCGCGACGATTCCGACCTTTAACCGATTCGAGATCCGGATGACGATGACGAAGCCGTACAATGCGTATCGGATCATGCGCGGCTACATTGAAACCGGATCGATTTCGTCAACCTCGAACAACGTCAAGCTGATCATCGATTCTCAGACCTTCACGCTGATGGGAAGCACGATCA
>JBGASE010000166.1:0-12589 GCA_044229875.1 Pyrinomonadaceae bacterium
ATCGATTTGTGAGCCGGAACCATTGCCGGATTGATTTCGAGCGCTTTGCGGGCAAACCCGAGCGCCTCTTCCGGTCGTCTAGCATAGTTATAGATCAGCGCCGCGGCCGTGTGAATGATCGCCGAGCGCGGCTCAAGTTCGATCGCCTTGTTGATGCTTGCGACCGCCTCGTCAAAGCGCCCCATCGACGCCAATGCGAGTCCCGACCAGTGATGCGCGGTTGCATACGACGGATTGAGTTCCGTAGCGCGCCGCAATTCGATGATCGCCTCTTCGCGCCGATACTCCGAATAAAGAAGAATGTAACCCAGTGAAGCGTGCGCCTCGGCCAGATTGTCGTCGAGCTCAAGCGCCTTCGTGGCATTCTGTTTCGCAATTCCGTACGCCTCTTCGGGCGGCGGAACCTGATAGAGATTGAGAAGCGACCAGGCGTCGGCCAATCCGGCGTATGCCAGCGGAAACTTCGGATCCGTATCGCGCGACTTTTCAAACGTTGCGATGGCTTTACGCAAGTTTTCCGCGGAGCGGTTTGCCATCAGGTACCGGCCGGCAAGATAAAGCTGATACGCCTCGGAATTCTCGGTGTAAACTTTGTCGATCCGCTGGCGCTCCGCGGTTGTCAACTGAACGGTGAGCGCGGTCAGTACCTGATCGGCGATCGCGATCTGAAGACTCGGGAAGTCGGTCTTCGTCTCGTTAAACGATCGGCTCCATTGGACGGCGCCGGTTTTGGTATCGACCAGCTCCGCCGTCACCAGGAAGACGTCGCCCGAATCATGTAGCGTCCCGCGAAGCACGTACGCAACGCCGAACAACGTTCCGAGTTCCGCCGGCGATCGTTCCTCAGGCATATTGAGCAACGCGGCACGTACCGACAAACCCTTTACCTGCCCGAGTTTACGGTGGATCGACTCAGCCAGCCCGAGTCCGAGTTCGGTCTCGTTGGGCGTATGCGAGTCGGTCTTGAACGGAAGGACGGCGATTGTTTTGACCGACGCGTCCGATGCCGAAGGGTCGATCGGCGGTTTGACGATCACGATATTCGAATTCTTGGAACCGAACCATCGCCATCCGAAAAAGGCAACGAGCAAAACCGCGCAGACTGCCGCGGCGTATGCTGCGGGACGGATTCTTCCGGCGTTTGATGCGTTCGGTTCAACGACCTCATGTGTAGTCGGTTCGGGTTCGACGGTATGTTCCGAAACATTGAGAATCCTCGTTGCGACCTGCGATTGATGAATCGCATCAGGTTCGTCCGTTGCTGTTTCAAAACCGATCCGCCGCATCAAATTCCCGTATCGGGAATCGCCGCGCAGAATATCGAATCGCGCATCGACCGGAATGTAGATCGCCCAAAAATCGCGTTCATCGATCGCCCTTTCAAGCCATTCGAACGCCTTGTCGGTTTCGCCGAGTTCGGCCGTGACGATCGCCGAATAGATCGCCGGAACGAACTGACGGTCCCGTCGCTGATTCAGTTCGTCGATCGCAGTCCGCGCCTCGTCGTTTCGGCCGACGGCCGCCAGCGCGTATGCGTAGGCATAAAGCGGAAGGCTCTGACGGCCGCTGTTTTCGACCGCTTCACGACACTTCTCAACCGCTTCCGCACCGTCAATATGCTTTGCGAACCATGCAAATCCGGCGAGTGCGGTCGGATTTCCGGGATGGAGTTCGAGCGCGTGCCGGAGCTTCGCGACCGCTTCGTCAAACCGGCGGGCATTTCTGAGCACGATCGCGAATGCGACGCTCAGCGATGCCGATTGCGGATTAAGGCTCTCCGCGACCGTCATTTCGCTTATCGCGCGGTCGTGATCGCCCTGGATCGAATAAAGCTGGCCGAACCAATTGCGCGCCTCGGACGAACTCGGATTCAGTTCGATCGCGCGTTTCAGATAATTCTCGGCGGCCTCAAAATCCCAGTCGTAACCGAGCGCGATGGCGCCAAGCGACGTATATGCCTCATCAAGCTCGTCATCGAGTTCGACCGCTTTGAGCGCAGACTCTTTCGCCGCCGGAAATGTTTCGCCGGGAGGCATGATTCCGAAGATCGCGAGGAAGTTGTAATAGTCGGCGATTCCGCTGTGCGCCGGTGCAAATTCCGGATCGAACGCGACCGATTCGTAAAATGCCACCAGTGACTTGGCAAGACCATCGGCCGTGTACTGATGCCAGTAGAACCGACCGCGAAGATATGCCTCATATGCGTCCGGATTCGTTGTCTTGCGGGCTCTGAATCGGCGTTGTTCTTCGCCCGTTAGTTTGATAACAAGCGCTTCGGCAAGTTGTCGCGAGATCGAGTCCTCAAGCGTCAAAACATCAGTCAGTTCTTCATCGAAGGACTTGGCCCAGACCGCCGTACGGTTTCGGGTATCAAGAAGCTGGATCGAAACCCGAATCCGGCTTGCGGCGCGGCGGACCGATCCGTCGACGATGTATTCGACACCGAGCTGCGCCGAAGCTTCAAACGGATCCGACAACGCCGAAAACCGAATGACTGAGGTCGTCGGTCTGACAATCAACCGGTGCACCCCGCTCAACCGGTTAATAAGCGCATCGGCGAGCCCGATCCCGAGAAATTCTTCATCCGGATCTCCGGTTCCGCCGGAATGAAGGATTTTGAGCGGGAGTACCGCAATGGACTTTCTCGGCGTATCACCGGCTATGTCGGAGGTTATCTCGCGATCAGCGATCGGATTCCGCATTTCACGGAGGATTTCGAGATAGCGCGGATCCTTACGCAACGGTTTGAGCATCGGCTCGGTCCCGAACCAGAGCATCCACGGATCATGCTTGCGGTGCGCCTCGCGAAACAGTGCAAACGCCTCGTCGAGGTCGCCGACGGCAGCGAAGGCCATCGCCATGAAGTACGGCTTGACCGGAATCGGGGAACGCTTCAAATTTTCAAGAATTTCCCGCGCCTCGGCTTCACGTCCGACGTCCATCAGCGCCCAGCAAAGCGCGTATTGGGTCATCGGCAAATCCGGAATGATCTCGGCAAATGCCCTGAATTGTTTCAACGCTTCCTCTTTTTCACCGAGAGCGAGGTAATTGACGCCGAGCTGAAAGGCGATCTGAGGATAATTCGGGTCAATTCCGGCCACTTCCCGAATGCATCTGATCGCATCTTCGTAACGATGCGCCTGATACGTTGCCCACGCAAACAGCACTTTGGTCCGCGGCGAGAGCGAATCGAGCCGGTCGGCGATCGCTGCTTCGCGTAATCCTTCCTCCGTTTGGCCGGTACCGATCAAACATGCTCCAAGCCATTCATGCGACTGGGGATAGTTGGGGTTCAGCTCGATCGACCGCATCATCAGCGGTCCTATCCGATCCCATTCGGCACGGTTCTGGGCGATCAACCCGAGCGTCGCCAACGGCTCACCGAGATTTGGATCGAGTTCAATGGCGCGCAATGCCGACTTTTCCGCAAGATCTGCGGCATCGTCAGACGGAATCAGTCCATATATGTTACTCCATATATAAGCGTCCGCCATTCCGACGTGTGCCAACGCATATTCAGGGTCTAAGCGAATTGCCTCTTCAAATGACTGCCGCGCCTTGATCAACGATTCCGGCGTGAACTGCGTCCAGTAAAATCGGCCGCGAAGATGAGCCTCATAAGCCTCGGGCGAGTTCGTTCCGCGTTTCTTTAGGCGTTGTTCATCGTCGCCGGTGAGTTGCGGAAGCAACGATTTAACGACGCGTTCCGAGATCGAATCCTCGATCGCCAAAACGTCCGAAAACCGCTCGTCGAAGCTTTCGGCCCAACTTGCAGCGTTTTCGCGGACGCTAATAAATTGCAACTTTATCCGACGTCGGTCGCCCGCCCGACGTATTTTGCCGTCGAGAATAAAATCGACCGCAAGTTCCCGCCCGGCCTCGAACGGATCCGTTTCGATCGAGTCGAAGCGCAGCACGCTGCTCGTTGGCCTGACCGTCAATCGACGGATGTTCGAGAGTCGCGTGATCAAGGCGTCGGCGAGCCCAATTCCGAGGAATTCGTCGCCCGTGTCTTCGCGTGGTCCGACCGTCAGTAGCTTCAGCGGCAGAACCGCGATCCTGATTCCTGCATCACTTTCGGCAGGACGAGGACGACGGATCGAACTGGCGTAGAAATCCTCCGCCATGACCGGCCGATTCTCGAGAAAGAGTGAGATATCGTCACCGAACTCGGCCGCGGACCTGTATCGTTCCGAAGGATCTTTCCGGAGCGCTTTGAGGACGATCTTTTCGAGATCGCCCGAGAGTTCGCGCCGAAGCGATTCCGGATCGGACTTGCGGTTGACGTATATCTTTTCTGCAGTTTCCCGGCGTTCTTCATCGCCGGTGGTGATCAGATTCTCGTCGCGCGTGAGACTTGCCCGAAGCGAATCGGGCTCTTCCTCGCAAATGACGCGGGCAATCTCATGAAGCGCGCGATTCATCAGCCGATACGGCCGATGGCCGGTGAGCAATTCAAAAAGCAACACGCCGAGACTGTAAATATCGCTTGCGATCGTCACGGCTTCGCCGCGAACCTGCTCGGGCGAGGCATACTCGGGCGTCATCATCCGCATCGATGTCGCCGTCGGGTCGATCGAGTCGGCGGCAAGCTCCGGGTTGAGGATCTTCGCAATTCCGAAATCGAGCAGCTTCGGGACACCGTCGGGCGTGACGAGGATATTTGACGGCTTGATATCGCGATGAATGATCAGATTCTGGTGCGCGTAATCCACAGCCGCACAAATTCCGCGAAACAATTCAAGCCGTTCGCGAATTGCCAGTTTCCGCTCATCACAGAAGCGATAAACCGGATTTCCCTCGATAAACTCCATCACGAAGAACGGCAGGCCGTCATCGGTCGTGCCGCCGTCGAGAAGTCTGGCGATATTCGGATGATCGAGCGTTGCGAGGATCTGACGCTCATTGCGAAAGCGGCGGACGATGAAATCGGTGTCCATGCCGCGTTTTATTACCTTCAGCGCGACCCGTTGGCGGAACTCGCCGTCGTCGCGCTCGGCGAGATATACGGCGCCCATTCCGCCACGGCCCAATTCCTTCGTCAACCGATAAACGCCGAGTCGTTGTCCGATTAGCTGTGATTCGCCGCGGGCTATTTCATTACGAAGCGAGTCGGAAATGGCGCCGCGCCCGGTCTTCCCGAGCATCATCGAGTCGGTCCAGGCCGGCGCTTCGATAAAATCGCCGGCATCGTCAAGATCGGTGAGGAGTTTTCTGACTTCGGCAACGAGTTCGGGATCGTCTCCGAAGGTGACCTCGAACGCGCGCTCCCGCTCGGCCGGCGAAAGGTCGACAACCGTTTCAAAGGCTTCTTCAATTTGACGCCACCGTTCGGGGGACATATTGATTTTGGAGTGCGGAATTCGGATTTTGGATTTTAGACAATTCAGACGTCAGATTTCAGACGTCAGACGTCAGATTTCAGATTTCAGACGTCGGATTTCAGACGTCGGATTTCAGATGTCGGAGGCCAGTCATCTATCTTCTGAAATCTGTCTTGTGATATCTGGCGTCTGACATCTGGCGTCTGACATCTCATTTTCTCGCAATCTGTCCGTACAGCCAAGCTTTCGCCAGTTTCCAGTGGCGCTTGACCGTAATTTCGCTGACGCCCATGACCTCGGCGGTTTCTTCGACCGAGAGCCCGCCGAAATATCGAAGTTCAACAATCCGCGCTTTTTGGGGATCCATCGCGGCCAGATTTTCAAGTGCTTCGTCGAGCGCAAGCAGTTCGAAACTGCGTTCGTCCGAGACAACGATCAGCGCTTCTTCAAGCTGCTCCTTTGAAAACTCGCCGCCGCGTTTATCGGCATTATGCTTCCGTGCATGATCGACTAAAATCCGCCGCATGACGTTTGCCGCAACGCCGAAAAAGTGAGCGCGGTTCTGCCATTTGACGTTCCGCTGGTCGACGAGTTTCATGTACGCCTCATGCACGAGCGCGGTCGGCTGAAGCGTGTGGTCATTACGCTCACGGCGCAGATAGCTGTTCGCCAATCGGCGCAGTTCCGAATACACGATCGGCAGCAGTGCCTCAAGCACTTGCGTGTTTCCCTCGGTCAATCCGATAAGGAGTTCGGTTACATTTTCGTCGATTTTTCCCACTTGAAATCGAAGTTCAAATCCCTGTTTTCGTGCTCAGAGTATACCCAAATCCCGCGCTTGCTCCAACCAAAAATTCGAAGACTTTTTGAGTCGGTGATACTTTTTCGTCCGACAATGCGCGTGAACGGTTGGCGGCGGATCAAATCGACCGAACGCAAAGGAGTTTATCTATGACATTCAAATCATTCGTACCATTCGTAATCATACTTACGGTTCTCGCGACAACTGCTTTCGGCGACGTCAAGATCAAGGCGCGGCAAACGATGAGCGGGCAAACTACCGAGAACACGACATACATCAAAGGCAAACGTCAGCGGACTGAACAAACGATGTCAGGATTTTCATCGGTGACGCTGACTCAGTGTGATCTGAAACGGAGCGTTCAGCTCAATCCGCAGGCTCAGGCCTATCTCATCACGTCGTGGGCGAATGATGAGACCGTGCCGGCGACGGTTCGGACCGACGGAAATACGCGCACCGAGGTCAGAAAGGGCGGCGTTGTAACGACGACCGTGACAATTAAAGACACTGGCGAAACACGGAAGATGTTCGGTTACATTGCGCGGCATCTGATCATCACAACAGAGACCGAATCATCGGCCGACGCCTGCGCACAGGGCAAGTCAAAAATGATGACTGACGGCTGGTATATCGACGCTGCATTCGTCCTTGACTGTGACAACGGCCGTTACTCGGGCTATCGGCCCGCAGAAAACGGCGGCGGATGCCGTGACCGCTACGAATTCAAACAGATCGGTGCTGGAAAACGCGGCTATCCCGTGATCGAGACGATGAAAATGTTCGACGAGAGCGGAAAGGAATCGTTCACAATGACGAACGAGGTGGTCGAGCTTTCAAACACGACGCTTGATGCGGCTTTGTTCGAAGTTCCTGCAGGCTATCGTGAAGCGCAAAATAGTGCCGCACTTTATTCAGCCTCTACGAGCACGTCAAACGTCTCGTACACGTCAAATCAGAGCACGTCGACTTCGACATCGCTCGGTTCGACGATCGCGACGAAGGATGCAAACCCGGCGGTGTCACCGGCGATCGACGACAAAAAGCCTGGCGTCGTCCGAATCGGACTTGCGGGCGTCAAAACCGGTTCGGTGGGGGAAGGCATCAACGCCACCGAACTTGCCGGAGCAATCGAAAACTCGCTCGGCGAGTATCTGAAGGGGACCAAGATCGAAATCGTCAGACTCGAAGCGAAACTTCCGGCGGCGATCGAATCGGAAGCCACTGAAAAGCAGTGCGATTACGTTTTGTCGGCGACGGTTTCGCACAAAACAGGCGGCGGCGGATTCGGAATGTTCGGCAAGATCGCGCCGGCACTGGGCAATGTCGTTACGGCGATGTTGACGAAGCAATACAAGTCAAAGGCGAAATCGGCCGGCGAAGACATTATCTCGCCCCTCGTCGAACAAGCCGCAACCGCGATCGTCGAAAACGCGAAGTAGGAGCCTTCGGGGATTCCAGGCTTCGGATTCCAAGGATTACAAGAATTTCAGCCTGCCGATTCCATGAATTTCAAAATTCCATCGGTCGGTCGAGTATCAAATCACGACCGATGGAATTTTGAGAATTTGCTTCAAGCATCCGGAATTGAACGCATCTGAAGAGCTGATGTGTCTCGTAAACCGGCCGATGAGCTTCACGCGATTGGGCTTCAGTCACGTCGAAGCGCTCCACAAAACCGTCCTCGCGCTGCTCTCGGGCGACGACTTCATGATCCGCCAGCTGCTTCAGCCCTTCAGCGAAAAACTTATCTCGCTCGGTGAGGGCGTGACGGCGCACGTTTGGAGTTCCGCCTTCAGGCGGCCAGTCGATTTTGGATTTTCGATTTTGGATTGCCGATTTTGTTAGCATCACATTGAACGTTCTATCCTCAAGTGACAAATCCTCCAAAATCGAGCAATCGAACAATAATCCGTTAACAGCAGTCAAAGTCAAGTTCAACCGCGCCGCGAGTCAAATCTCGCGGTGCTTTTGTTAGCGAGCTTAAGTCGTCAGGTGCGAGACCGGACAAGTCAGTACGGCCTGCGTCAGCGGGGCGGGAGGCCGATCAGAGACCGAGGCCGGCACCAATGGATTTTGGATTGCGGATTTTGGATCGGCCGAACGCAGTGGTTCGAGTGTGATCCGGTCTTTATCACGTTCACGGAAAAACGCGTAACCTAATTCTGAAGGCGTCAAATCGAACGCAATCCAAAATCCGAAATCCAAAATCGGTACGCGGTCGCCGCGGCCCAGGGATAACGGACTTGAGGCAAAGGGGTTGACGGCCAGGTGACAAAAAACCGATTGCCGTAAAATGATGCGAAATGTTAAACTTCGTTTAGACGACGAGCGCTTGGTCGTCTGCCAAAATGATCATCGAATCTCAGCTTCCCGGAATCGGTTCTGCCGAATCCGTCGTCTTAACGTTGTAGTCCCCTGACAACAATGCGGAACCATTTGTTTTCACATCACGCGTTTGCGCTGAATTTCGTCGCCATCGGCGGGGGGAACGGCCTTTCGACGCTGCTTTCGGGACTCAAACGATTCGTCGGCCCGACTGAGACCGAACCGGTCTGGCTCAGCAATCTTTCGGCGATCGTCGCGGTTTCTGATGACGGCGGCAGTTCGGGCCGGCTCCGCGATGAACTTCAGATGCTTCCGCCGGGCGACATTCGCAACTGCATGGTCGCGATGTCCGAAGATTCGCATCTTTTGTCAAAGCTTTTTCAGCATCGGTTTCGCGGCAACGGCGAACTCGGCGGACACAGCTTTGGCAATCTTTTCCTCGCTGCCATGACCGAGATCACCGGAGATTTTGCGCAGGCGGTCAAGCTGTCTTCAGAAATTTTGGCGAGCAAAGGACATATTTATCCGGCGACGACCGACGATGTGCATCTCGCGGCCGAGCTCGCCGACGGAACGATCGTCAACGGCGAAACGAACATCGGAAAGCTTGGGTCAAAGGTCAAGCGCCTGTTTCTCGAACCCGAAAATTGTCATCCGATGCCCGAGGCGCTGGCCGCGATCTATGAAGCCGACGTCATCACGATCGGGCCGGGATCGCTGTTCACGTCGCTGATCCCGCCGATCCTCGTTAAAGGCGTCGCCGAGGCGATAGCCGATTCGCCGGCCGTTAAGGTATTTGTCTGCAATTTGATGACGCAGCCTGGCGAGACCGACGGATTCTCGTCGCTCCGTCATCTTGAGATCGTTCGCGAATACGCGCCGGAGATCGATTTTGATTACGTCGTCGTCAACAACCGGCCGATCTCCGACACGCAACTGCAGCGCTATGCTGATGAAGGCGCCCAACAAATCGGCGTTCGGGGATCGCTCAATCCGGATACGATCGAAGGTGCCGAAGTGATTTACGGAAACCTTTTGGATGACGGCGAAATGGTTCGGCATCATCCCGAGAAACTGGCGCAGGTCGTTCTTTTATGCGCCCTTCAGCCAAGAAGGGCGGATCTTAGACGTTAGATTTTGGATTTTGGATTTTAGAACTTTGATCTTTGAACTTTGAACTTGGATCTTTGATCTTGGATCTTTGATCTTGGATCTTTGATCTTGGATCTTTGATCTTTGATCGTTGATCTTGGAACTTTGATCTTGGAACTTTGATCTTGGAACTTTGATCTTGGATTTTACTTGATTATTGAATCTTGATTTTTGAATTCTTGACTGACTACTGACTACTGACGTCTGACTACTGACTAGATGCAGAATTTTGAACAAAAGCCACTTGACGTTCTGATCCTGGCCGCAGGGCTTGGGACGCGGATGCGGTCGAATCTCGCCAAGGTGCTGCACCGGCTCGACGGTCGGCCGTTGATCAATCACGTTTGCGAAACCGCATCGGCGCTGTCGCCGCGCGGCGTTTATGTCGTTGTCGGCCACCAGGGCGAAGACGTTCGCCGCTCGGTTCTTGAAGTTCTCGAACCGGAGTCGACATTTTTTGCGTGGCAAAATGAACAACTCGGCACCGGACATGCAGTGAATTCGGCGCGCGAATTTCTCGAAGGTGACGACTCGACATTGCTCGTACTTTCGGGAGATGTTCCGATGATCCGCGCCGAAACACTCGCTGCCCTCGTCCAGCAGCATCGCGGGCATCGCGGACGCGGCGCGGCCTGCACCATCCTGACCGTCAAACTCGATGATCCGACCGGTTACGGCCGCATCGTCCGCGACGATTCCGGCCAATTCGATTCGATCGTCGAACAAAAGGACGCGACCGATGAAGAAAAGGCGATTCGCGAGATCAACAGCGGAATTTATTGTTTCGACACAAAGATGCTGTTTGCGACGCTGTCTCAGGTAAAGAACCATAATGCACAGGGCGAGTATTATCTGACCGATGTCCCGACGCTTTTGCGCCGCGCCGGTGAAGGAATTTCGCTTTTCCGCCACGACGATTCATTTGAGATTGAAGGAATCAACAATCGCGTCCAGCTCGCTGAGATGGAACGGGTTCTGTGCCGACGCGTCGTTCGCAAGCTGATGCTGGACTACGGTGTGACGTTCATTGATCCGAAAAACTCGTATGTTTCGCAGCGTGCAGTAGTCGGACGCGATACGGTCATCTATCCGAACGTGACAATCGAGGGCGAATCTTCGATCGGAGACGGTTGCGTGATCCGTTCAGGTACGCGGATTACGAATTCAAAAATCGGCGATGGTGTTGAGATCCTGGATAATTGCGTGATTACCGACGCAGAGGTCGAACGCGGTGCGCGGATCGGACCGTTCGCCCACTTGCGGCCGGCGGCATTGATCGGCGAAAACGCTCATGTCGGCAACTTCGTCGAGATCAAAAAGAGCCGGCTCGGCCGCGGTTCGAAAGCGAATCACCTGACATATATTGGCGACGCGACGGTCGGCGAAAACACGAATATCGGGGCCGGGACGATCACCTGCAACTACGACGGAAAGAACAAGCACCGGACGGAGATCGGCGACAACGTCAAGATCGGTTCGGATACGATGCTTGTCGCGCCGGTCACGATCGGAGACGGCGTCGTCACCGGTGCCGGCAGCGTGATCACGAAGGACGTCCCGCCGAACAAACTCGTTGTCGGCGCTCCGGCGCGGGCGATACGGACTTTGAAGAAAGAAGACTAGCAAGCCGGCTGGAGCCGGTACGCCGAACCAGATTATGTGTGGAATCGTTGGATACGTTGGAAATAAACAGGTTGTGCCGCTGATCATCGAAGGGCTGAGGAAGCTTGAATATCGCGGATATGACTCGGCCGGGATCGCGGTTGTCGATGACAATCATCATCTCGAACTGCGGCGCGCGGAAGGAAAGCTCCGAAACCTCGAAGAAGCGATCCGGCTCAATCCGCTCGACGGCAATTACGGGATCGGTCATACGCGCTGGGCGACGCACGGACGCCCGACCGAGGAAAACGCGCATCCGCATCGTGATTGCTCGGGCCGGATCGTCGTCGTTCACAACGGGATCATCGAAAACTACCTGACGCTCAAAGAGATGCTGCGGTCCAAAGGCCATGATTTCAAGACCGAAACGGATACCGAGATCGTCGCGCATCTGATTGAGGAGATCATGAAATCTGACGGACTCGGCTTCGAAGAAGCGGTCCGCAAGGCGGTTCAGCAACTGCGCGGGATCTTTGCTCTTTCGATCATCAACGCCGATGAACCCGACAAGATCATCTCGGTTCGCGAAGGACCGCCGGTCGTGATCGGCCTCGGCGACGGCGAGTTTTTCGTCGCATCGGACATTCCGGCGATCCTGCAGCACACGCGCGACGTCTTCTATCTTGGCGAAAAAGAGATCGCGATTCTGACAAAAGACTCGGTCCGTGTCACTGATTTCGACGGCAACGCGGTCGAACCCAAGCAACAGCGAATAACCTGGGATCCGATCATGGCCGAGAAGGGCGGATTCAAGCATTTTCTGCTCAAAGAGATTTACGAACAGCCGCGCGCCGTTCGCGACACGGTCCGCGGACGTGTCTCGCTCGACACCGGAAAGGTTTATCTCGATCCGATGAACATCTCCGAAGAGGAATTCCGGGCCGTTCGTTCGATCAAGATCGCGGCGTGCGGAACGAGCTGGCATGCGGGAATCGCGGCAAAGTACATGATCGAGGAACTTGCTCGTGTCCCGGTCGAAGTTGATTACGCATCTGAATTCAGATATCGGAATCCGGTGCTTGATGAATCGGATCTGCTGATCGTGATTTCGCAATCGGGCGAAACGGCCGACACGATTGCCGCAATGCGCGAGGCTCAGGAAGCCGGCTGCAAGGTTTTGGCGATTTGCAACGTGCAGGGATCGATGGTCACGCGCGAAGCCGACGGCACGATCCTGACGCATGCCGGGCCTGAAATTTCGGTCGCTTCGACCAAGGCGTTTACGTCGCAGATCATCGCGCTCTATATTTTTGCGCTTTATCTCGGCGAAACTCGCGGAAAACTTTCAGAGGAACAAGTGATCAAACACGCCCAGGAACTGATC
>JBGASE010000167.1:0-7425 GCA_044229875.1 Pyrinomonadaceae bacterium
GACGCCCGAGAGTGTCAAATTGCGTGTAGCGCGTGTCCGAGACGGAGCTTGAAACGCGCGTCAGTTTGCCTTTCGCAAGGTTCGGCGACGACGGCGACTGGCTCAGTTCAAGCAGTCCGTCGTAGAGAAAAGTGACCTCGGGCGTGTTCTCGCTGGCGTTCGCGCCGAGACCGTTGCAGGTCGTCGCGGTGATGTTGAGATTCGGTTTCGAATAACAGCGCTTCGTGACCCGCTTCGCCTTGTCGTACTCGTTGATGATCGAAACGCCGTTCGCGTCCGTCGCACGGACAAGATCGCCGAGTGCGTTGTAAACAAACGCCGCCGACCATTGCCCCGATGTGTTGTAGGAATCGGCCAGCGCGAGATTCGCGTTCGGCTCCTGCTCAGGCTGCATCACCCGGATCAGGCGTCCGAGCGAGTCGTATTTGAAATAACGGTACTGCGCGCCCTGCTGGACGCGGACCATCTTGCCCTGAACGTTGTAGGTGTAATACGTCGGCTGGTTCGGTGTCGCGATGTCGCCGAGATCGTCCGTGCCGTAGATCGAACGGAGATCATTGCCAGCGCTCGCCGTCGGTTCATCGACCCGTGACAACCGTGGAAATCCGAACCGGTCAACGACTTCGGACGTGCCGAACCACGAAAAGACGGGCACAACGTACCAAGAGAATTATTCCGGATAAGTTGGGATTCCAGTTTCCGATTGCCGAATGATCCCAAAAACCGATGTGTGAACCAGCCTCTTTCGCGAAGCGTCAAAAATGACGCGATGAAATGGCACCGTTCCTATGAACGTTTTCCTTGTGAAATTATATGGGTACCACAGGTTCCTGCTAACGGCCTCGCGAAATGGCATATCCTCAACCACGAAGACGTCATAATTGTCTGGATACGCATCAAGTTCTTCATCAAAATCGTATCTCGTAAACAGATAAACTGCTTCTTGGTACTCGGTAATGAATGAGATCGGCGCGTCCCAATAGCCGCCATATGCGATTGGAATAAACCTTCCGAACATAAAGAACCTCAACTTTTCGATTAGTGAGTACTCCGCAAAAAGAATTTGGAGACAGGGCATCTCAATCCGAATCAATTTGGCGTCTCGAAACGCCGGTTTCGGCCCAGTATTTCCGGATATTCTCAAGATACTTGTCAGTGTCACCAAAAGATCGCCAAACAAAAACGTACTTTCCGTTGCCCGATTCAATCTTCCACGAGAACGGCGAGATCGTTGGAGGAAAACCCTTCTGAGCCGATGCGACTAACGGCGACATCAACAAAAAAAGAAGCAAAAACGGCAACAGTAATCCTGAAATTTTCATGACGTCATTCCATTTTACTATGGGGTGCAGCATGTTTTCCAGATAACCTTCTTTTTTGAAGTAATCTCCGGAAATGTCAATCTTTGATTGATAAAATGCTGCACCTCGGTCGGCGCGATGTGTCCAATTCCGCCTTAATCAGGATTTAAATGAATTGCCGTTCGTTTTAACGAACGGAGAGGGAATCCAAGCCACTCCCCGGCTTTAGCCAAATGTTCGGCTAAAGCCCTGTGGAGATTGAGTTTGCCTTTACGTCTGCTCAAGTATACGGCAATTCATCAGATCCAAAATCCGTGCCGGCCAACATCAAAGATCTTTAAGAGTCAGAATCACCTGTACTGAGTCGGACTTCCGATCGCCTGCCCGCCCGCTGACGCAGGCGGTACTGACTTGCTCTTTTTGGCCGCCCGATGAGACATGTGACGCCGACTCGGGCAGGTTTCGCCACCTGAGGTGAGAAGCTGCTTCCCGCCTGAAGGCGGAACTCCAAACGAAAGTGGGAATCCAAAATCCAAAATCGAAAATCCAAAATCGACTGGCCGCCTGAAGGCGGAACTCCAAACGCGGAACTCTAATCGCGGAACTTCAAACGCGGAACTCCAAACGAAGGCGGCAATCCAAAATCCAAAATCCAAAATCCAAAATCAAAGATGATCAAAGATCAAAAATCCAAAATCGCCGTGACTCAAAACGGAAAAAATCCCGGCTGCGAGAAGGGCAGCAGCCGGGATTTGGGTTCCTTCATGGCCTGTTGCGCGGGCCTTGAAGGAGTCGGGTGTTTAGCGGGCTCGGCGTCGTATGCCTGCCCTCGTTTGAGTTACCGGGCGTTCGGGATGTCGCCTGAGAGACCGAAGTTGCGGTACTCATAGGTGTTGTCCAGGCTGCGCCAGATGAACCACTGACCGGTTGACGGGCGGAAGACCGCGATATCGGTACGGTTGTCGCCGTCGTAGTTGCCCGCTACCGGGATGTCTTCGGCGGTTCCGAAGGCGCGGATGTCGAACGACTCATCCTTCGAGTTCCAGATGTACCAGACACCCGTCGAGGGGCGATACACCGCAATGTCGTCGCGGCCGTCGCCGTCAAAGTCGCCCTTGACCGGGACGTCGCCCGTTGCGCCGAAGTGGACGATCTTCACTCCGCCGTCGGAACTGCGGACCGAATACCAGTCGCCGGTTGACGGACGGAACACCGTGATGTCAGCCTTGCCGTCGCCGTCGATATCGTGCGACATCGGAATGTCTTCGGCGATACCGAACTGACGGATCGTGTAACCCGTGTTGTTGCTGTTGCGGACGTACCACGTGCCGTTGCTCGGGCGGAAGACTGCGAGGTCGTTCAGGCCGTCGCCGTCGAAGTCGCCGCGAACCGGTTTGTCGGTCGCGAAACCGAATTGGGTCGCCGTGACGCCGCCGTCGGCGCTGCGGTTGATTTCCCAGATGCCGCTGCCGTTGACGTTGCGGAAGACCGCGCGGTCGGTTTTGCCGTCGCCGTCGTAGTCAGCCGACATCGGGATGTCAGAGGCCGAACCGAAGCTCGCCGCCGAAAATCCGTTGCCGTTTTGCGCGTACCACGTGCCGGTCGACGGACGGAAGACCGCGAGGTCGTTGCCGCCATCGCCGTCAAAGTCGGCACTGCGCGAATCGTTAAGGATGCGTCCGCCGACCTCACCGTTCGGATTCGCGGCACTGCCGACCACCGCAAACCACGATCCCATGCGGAGAAGCGCAACCTGTTGAGCCGTGACGTTGACGGTCGTCGCCGGGAAATGTCCTTCGCCTTCGGGGCTCGGGATGACGCCGAGATCGGCAACGGTCGTTGTCGTGTCGCCGACCGTGACCTGGATCTTGGCCGACGTCTGTGCGGTCGTGAACCGATTGAACTCGCCGGTGATCGTCGCCTGTGTTTCGTCGGCGTTCAAAAGCACCTTCATTTCGCCGATCGCGTTGGTCGTGACCGCCGGGGTCAGGCTCGCGCCGTTTAGATGTCCTTCAAAGTAGCGGCCCTGCGGCGTACTGTTCGGACTCGGGCTCGGCGTCGGGCTGCCGGCGGCGTTGAACGTTCCGGAAAGAACCGTCGTTCCACCGTTCTTCATCGTGATCGTATCTCCGGGCGTGACGACCGGTACGGTCTCGCCTCGATCCGAGCGGAGCCGAAGTCTGCCTTCGCCGCCTGATTCAAGAACAAAGTTGCCGATTGAAGTCGTGTTGATCGAAACTGCAAGCGTCGTTCCCGCGGGAAGATTGATCTGATAAACGCGGGCTTCGATCTCGGTCCTGCTGGAGTGGATCTCGTAAGCGGCATAACCTCGCGGAAGCACGCCGTTGATCGTTGCGCCGTTGAGAATCGCGTAGATCTCGCTTTCGCCGCCCGGCGACGGTGAAGGGCTCGGACTGCCGCTCGGCGAACCGGTCGGCGACGGGCTCGGGCTGCCACTCGGTGATCCGGTCGGCGATGCCGTCGGGCTGCCGCTCGGCGAACCGGTCGGGCTTGCGGTCGGAGTCGGATTCGGACCACCGCCGCCGAGAACTCCGGCGACCAAAACTGTTGTCCCGTTACGAACTTCGACAGTCGATCCGTCGTTGGTGACCGGAACGGTCTGACCGTCCTCGGTGCGGAGTTTGAGGCGGCCGCGCTGATCGGCTTCAAGCACGACCGAGCCGATCGAGTTGCCGTCGACGATCGCATTGAGCGCCGTACCTGCCGGCAGCGAAACGTCCTCGATCTCGACTTCAATCTCGCGGTGACCGCTGGCATAAAGCTGATATTCAGCGGCGCCATGCGGATTGATCGAACCCGTCGGCGAGACGAGATTCGCGGTGCGCACCAGAATCGGCACGGTGCCCGCGGCCGAGACGCCGTCCTGCATGACGAACGGCACGACGACCCACGCGAAGATCGCGGCGATCACAAACCCTATTTTCCAAATCTGCCCATTTTTGTTTGCTTTTTTCATTCCTATTTACCTTCCTGTTTAATTCGTAAACGGGGGTTTAACAGAAGGACAGTGCGGAGTTCGGGGACAAAAAGACAACTCGCGAAGAAAAAAAGCCCGCCTCCCGATAACGCAATGGTTTTAACCGCTCAACACGCGAAATACGCGAAAAAAAATCTGACGCTGAAAGACCTTACGGAAATCGTGCAGGCAATCAATGCGGTCGGGTCCAATAACTTGCAAATCGTACTGAGCCGCGGCTCAGGCGATGGCGCCCGTGTAAACAGGAATCTTGCGCTTTTCGCGTATTTAGCGGTAAAAGCTAAGAGATAACTCGGGAAGAAAATCGACTCTAACCGCTAAACACGCTAAGTTCGCGAAAGAACATCTGAGGCTGAAAGTGTTGTGTCTTTGCGCACGAAATGAACGTGTAATTCAAATAACTCTCGGATCGTACGCGGGGCAGACGTTTTTCGCGTTTTTCGCGTATTTAGCGGGCAAAGCTCTTAAGATTACGATCGTCGGACGAAATGCAAGCGGGGACAAAAAAAAGGCCGCCTTTTGCCGGCGGCCGAAGATTGAATTTGTGGAAGTCTATTTTTGTTGAAACCATTCGAAACCACCGAACGTCGACAGTTGGACCGGGATCGGGCATTCGACGGGCGGAACGATCGTCACGGCGCAGAGCGCGTCGACGCGGTTCATTCTGACTTCGCCCCACGGCGCACGGTTTTCGTATCTGATATCGACCGCCGTTTCCTTGACCCGGTCGAGCAGCTCATGCGGCGTCGCAAAAGTCGTCGGATAGCGAGCTTTGACAAGCGCCGTGACGCCGGCGACGATCGGTGCCGCCATCGAAGTTCCCGACCACATCGCGTAACGCCCGCCCGGGATCGGGCCGATTATCTCAACGCCCGGCGCCGTAACGTCGACCCAATCGCGTTGGTATGAACTGAAAATCGCGAGATCGTCGTACCTGGTCGAGGCCGAAACCGACAGCATTCCGTCGGCGACCTCCGCCGCCGGATAAACGCGGACCGTATTTCCGCCGTTTCCGGACGCGACCGAAACCGCGAGCCGCTGCGTTCCGATCTCAGGAAAAGTCGTTCCGTTAACCGTTGTACCGACATCAAGACAATCGAGCAGGTCTTTCAAAAGCCTCACGTTTTGCGGATAACCGACGCTCAGATTAACGACGTCGGCGCCGTGATCGGCAGCCCAGATCATCGCCGCAGTTATCCGCCACAGCTCGCCCTCACCGTTTTGATCAAGAATCCTGAGCGGCATGATCTTCGCTTCGGGCGCGGTCATCGCGACGATCCCGGCAACGTGCGTTCCGTGACCGAATGAAGGATTGACGTGAATTTCGCCGACCTCGCTCGGATCGCTGTCGCCGTCGACAAAGTCGTGCATGTCTTTCGATGAGACGAGCCGGTTCGCAAACGCCGGGTGTGTCAGGTCGATTCCGGTGTCAAGCACGGCGACGACGACCGGCTGATCATTGTCGATCCGTTTGCCGCGTGTTCCGCCGGCGGCGAACGCTTCATTTAGCCGGATCCGGTCCTGAAACCACTGGCGTCCGTAACCCTTTGCGCTCCCGCCGATCGACCAGCTTCGTCCGATCGACCATGATCGTCCCTGCGTCCAGCTGACACCGGTCCGTTCGGCCTGCGACAATTTGCGGTTGACCTCGGCGTAGAGGATTCGGATATCGCCCGCCATTGAAGCGGCGACCGTTTCGGGCGTTTGCGCGGAAGTGATCTGCAACAGATAGATCGGCGGATTTGCGACGACGCCGAGCGGGGTCGGGTTGAGTCCGTATTGAGCCGCGACCGCCGGCAAGTCGGCGGCGGTGCCGAGCTGGACGATCACTTGTCCCGCGACACGATCCTGACCGGAAACGGAGACGGACGCCGCGAGTACGATCGCGAAGATCACGAAACCGATCAATTTGCTGATACTTCTGCCTTTCATTACACACTACCCCGTCGATCAAAATTGCTAATCTGCCGGTGTCACAGTGCTTTAGATTCTAGCAGAAAGACAATTGAGACAAAATTATTTTCCGATGGCGATGAACGGCGCCCAAAAATAGGGATGCCGGCCTTCGCCGACGGCGGTCAGCTGCGATGATTGGAGCGCAGCCGCCGCGGTCGCGCCGGATGCGATGTGTTGGTAGAATTCGGCCATCAAATTCGCCGTCGCGGAATCGTTGACAGTCCACAGGCTGAGCACGAGATTGCCGGCGCCGGCAGAGAGGAATCCGCGTGAAAGCCCGAGAATTTCTTCGCCCGCCGCGACCGCGCTGAGGCCCGTCTCGCACGCGCTGAGTGTCACGACCGAGGCCCGAATCCGCGATTCGCAAAGATCGCGAACCGTCACCTGGCCGTCGGCAAGCGTGAGACTCGAGAACAGCGGATTGTCCGGCCGAAAGCGACCGTGACAGGCGAGATGGATGATATCAAAATCGGACGAAACGGCGGCGAATGCCCCGAAGTTCGCCGAACTTCCGGTCAGTTTCACCGATCCCGGCAAGCGCGCGGCAACTTCGTCGATCTCGGATTCGACAAGCGGAATTCGTTCGTCGGCGACGCCGATGAGCAACGCATTCTCGGGCCGGCGATCGCGTCGTTGGCTGAGATGGAGCCAAACGGAGGCGCTCGGCGCGTTGACGACCTCGCGCTCTTCGACCAGATAACGCTCGCCGCGCAAAGCCTGAAACGGGACATAGTTGAGCGGTCCGGTCGGAACGACGATGAGATCGCGATCGCCGATTGCTTTGAGCAGCGGCGCGATCAGAAGATCATAAAGTCGTTCGAGATAATGATCAGCGCGGGATTTGAGCGTTTCCAGAAACGGCCCGAGACGGTCGGCGCCGTAACGCAGCGCGCCGAATTGAAACCTCAATCCCTCGAGCTCGGTCACGACGGCGGCCGGCGTCGTCAGATCGGCAACGAATCGGACGTCCTCGCCGGTGACGACAAACGCGCCGATCCGGCCGTCGAACTCAAGATATTCAATCAAAGCCCGGTCCGGTCCGAGCCGTTCCGACAACTCTGATATTTCAAGCACCGGAACCGCGGCCGCATCCTGTTTCTGCGTGCTCCCGATCTGACGCTGGAGCGTCGCGATCCGTTTTTCGCGCTTCCTGATCTCGACGTTCAGTTT
>JBGASE010000018.1:0-33397 GCA_044229875.1 Pyrinomonadaceae bacterium
GCAGTGCAGCGTTGTCCGCTCGTGCCGAATGCTCCCCACAGCGATCCCTCGACGGCGTTATCGATGTCGGCGTCGTCCATGATGATGATGGCGTTCTTGCCTCCCATCTCGAGGCTGACGATCTTGTTGTCGCGGGCACACGCCTCGGCGATCTTACGGCCGGTCGAGGTCGAACCGGTGAACGAGATCAGCCGGACGTCTTTGTGGTCGACAAGGGCCGCACCGGCCTCGCCAAAGCCGTTCACGACATTTACCACGCCCTTTGGAATGCCGGCCTCCTCGCACGATTTGACCAGATTGATGGTCGAGAGCGGCACGTCCTCTCCCGATTTGATAACGACGGTGTTGCCGCAGACCAGCGCCGGGATGAGCTTCCACGACGGGATCGCCATCGGGAAATTGAACGGCGTGATCAGTCCGCAAATGCCAACCGGCTGGCGGACGCACATCGCGAACTTGTTCGGCATTTCGGCCGGCGTCGTGAAGCCGTGAAGGCGGCGACCCTCACCGGCCGTGTAATATGTGCAATCGATCGCTTCCTGAACGTCGCCGCCCGCTTCTTTGAGCACCTTGCCCATTTCGCGCGTCATCTGGCGGGTGAATTCGTCTTTATTTTCGCGAAGGATTTCGCCGAGCCGGAAAAGGATCTCGGCACGTTTCGGCGCGGGCGTTCGGCGCCAGCGCGCGGCCGCGGATTTTGCCGCATCAACGGCGCGGTTGACGTCTTCCTCGTTCGATTTTGGGAAGCGTCCGACGACATCGGTCGTGTCGGCCGGATTAAGATTTTCGAACCATTCGCCGGACGAGGATTTGACCCATTCGCCGCCGATAAAATTATGATATGTCGGTGGTTTGGTAGATTTCTTGTTTTGTTCTTTCTTCTTCATAGGTGTTTTGTCGGCGGCGGCAGATTGTGTCGGGCCCGCCGCGGTTATCTTCATCGTACCGTAAACTGCACGAACTTGAGAACCGTCGTCCGCTGAGGCGTCAGCGCAATGACCTGAAGCACAACGGCATCGCCCTTTTTCAATTTCGAAGCCTCGGCGTCAAACGTTTTCTGATCAGGAACCGATACCCGGTTGATGCGCGTGATGATATCGCCTTCGCGCAGCAGATCATCGCCGGCGGACGATCTCAGATCAGCCAGAAAACTCTTTGGATCGATGCTCTTGACGGCGACGCCGGCAATATTTTCGAGCTTGAAGATCGCGATCGTCGTCGCCGTTACCGGAACGACGCTGATTCCGAGCGGATTCGCGGCCGGCTGCGGAATTGTTCCAAGCACTCGCCGGTCCGGATTCGGCCCTTCGCGAACCGTCGAAGGACGCTCACCGAGTTTGACGGCGACCGTTTTTCGCTGCAGTCCTGATGGCTCTTCGCGGACAATCAAGAGATTAACAGTCTTTTCCGGCTCATATGATGCGATGCGCGTCACCAGATCCTGAGAATCGATGACCGGCGTGCCGTCAATCTCGAGGACGATGTCGCCGGGTTGAAGTCCGGCGATCGCCGCCGCGCTCTTTTTGTCCGAAATATTGGTGATGATCGCGCCGCGCGCCTCGCTCAGCCCGTAAACCTTCGCGATCTCGGCGCGGACCGTGTCCATGTTGACGCCGAGATAGCCGCGCCGGACGCGCCCGTTCGCCGCCAGTTGCCGGTAAGCGCGCACTGCGTCGTTCGCCGGGAGCGCAAACGCGATCCCGTTTGAGTCGCCGTTTGACGTCGCGATCTGAGAATTGACGCCGATGACGTCGCCGTTCATATCGATCAGCGGACCGCCCGAATTGCCGCGATTGATTGCCGCGTCCGTCTGAATAAATTTCTGGAAGGGACGGACGGCGGCGTTCGGAGTTTCGCGTCCGACCTGTGAAACGATTCCGGCCGTTACCGATTTTGCCAGTCCGAACGGTGACCCGAATGCGAGCACCCAGTCGCCGACCCGGACGGTGTCAGAATCCGCGAATCTCAGCACCGGCAAATCGCGGCCGGCATCGATCCGGATCAGCGCGAGGTCGGTTTCATCATCGAGCCCGATGACCTTGGCGACGAATTCCTCGCCGCTTTCGAGCTGGACAAAAACCTTTGCGGCGTCTTCGACAACGTGAAAATTGGTAATGATGAGACCTGATTTTTCGACGATGAAACCGCTTCCGAAATTCGTTGCCGGACGCTGCTGGCGGCGGATCATTTCGTCGAGCGAATCACGCTCACCGTCACCGCGGACCGAAATTTCGGGCGCCGATGCGCGGCTCTCGATATTGACGACGGCCGGGCCAACGCGTTTCGCGATCCCGGCAAACGAATCCGAAAGCGCCTGGCGCGACATTTCGCGACCGTCGACCGAAACCTGCGCCGGTGCCGTCAATGTCAATGCGATGATCGCGATCGCCAAAAAACCGATCAGCTTTGCGGTTCGATACTTCATGAAACACCTACATCGTCAACATCACCTTGAGCGCGCCTTTTTCGGCCGCGCGGCGCATTGCCACAACGCCGTCGCCGAGCCGGAATTCGTCTGTGATCATGTCCGTGACATCGATCTTTCCGTCGGCCATGAGCCCGAGCGCCGGTTCGAATCGGCCGCATCGCGAACCGATGATCGAGATTTCATCGACAACGATCCGCCACAGTTCGAGGCTCGTTTTTCCGGCGAACGTCGATTTGAGTACGATCTTGCCGCGCGGCCGTATCAGACGCGCAGCCAGTTCGAAGCCCGATTCGCTGCCGCTCGCTTCGACGACGACGTCAAACTCGGCCCCGAATCGTTCCGCATCGGCGAGGGTTTTGGTTTCGACGCCGCGACGGGCCGCGATCTCCAGTTTTGACCGGTGTTTGCCGATCAGCACGACGCGATCGCTTTCAAGCGCCAACGTCAGCGCGCACAAGATCCCGAGTTTCCCGTCACCGATGACCGCGATCCGCGTTTCCCGTCCAATGGCGATCTGTTCGGTGATCCCGTAGGCGGCGGCGAGCGGTTCGGTAAAAATCGCCAGCTCGTCCGAAACCGTGTCCGGGACGGTCAATAGATTGCGGGCCGGAAGCGACAAAAATTCGGCGTGCGCGCCGTCGCGGCCGTGAATGCCGAGCACGGTCCGTGTCGTGCAATGACGCGGGTCGCCGCCGAGGCACAGCACGCATTCACCGCAACCGACGTTGATCTCGCCGACGACGCGCCGTCCGACAAGGTCCGGCGACGCCTCACATCGGTCGACGATTCCGACAAACTCATGTCCGATCGTTCCGGCAAACCCGGCATAACCGCGGACGATCTCGAGGTCGGTATTGCAGATTCCGGATTTGACGACGCGGACAAGCGCTTCCTGCCCGGCATCGGGAACCGGAATATCGCTCATTTTCAACTGGTTGTCGGTGAATCTCAGCGCTCTCATGATGTCGGGCGGCGGATGACTTTCAGATCCTTTTCGAGCACGATCAGCCATTTTCCGTCGATTTTTTCAAGCACCAGCTGTTGCGATACCTTGCCGGTGTTCCGGTCGCCATCGGAATTGCTGAAATCCCATTCCTTGTCGAACACCGCTACCGCCCGCGAATCTCCGGTTCCGGGAGTGACGGTAATGTTCGAGATGATGACCTTCATCGACGTGAATTTGACGAACGCACGTGATTTGTCGTCACGAACCGCGGCGCGCGTCGTGCCGCGGCCGTTGTAGTAGTCTACGGACTCCGCGTAATTTGACATGAACGCGTCGAGATCGACCGATTCGAGGCCGGCCCGCCAACTTTCAATCCGTTCGGTGACCTCTGTCCGGATCTTCGCGGCGTCTGCAGTTGTCGTCGGAGCCGGTGTCGCTGCCGATTTGTTCGCGGCCGTTTCGGGGCGCGGTTTTGACACCGGTCCGGGCCGTTCGGTATTCGCGTTCGCGAGCATCGGATTGGTCCGCGAATAAGGCGAACCACCCGTGTACAGAACCCAGACCCCGATACCGGCGAACGCCAGCAGCGCAAGACCGAGGAAAATGACGGCGAAAATCAGCAATTTTGATCTTGCGGGTTCGGGCGCGACGATCACCGGCGTCGTCGGATGCGCGGCCGGCGACGTCGGTCGGGTCGCGACGACCGTTTCCTGATCCGAAAATGCAACCGTCGGTGCGGCCGTCGGTTCAAGCAGCGGAGTACCGTCCTGCAGGCAGAAGCGAAGCGAGTCGTCGGTGTATTGCGAATGGCAGGTCGGACAGCTTTTCATGAATCATTAATCGAACGTCAATCATAAAACGAAGACGACGAATAGTAAATTACATCTCAATCGCCCGGCGGCATTGTTCGGCGCGAATCGATGTTTTATCATAGGTCGTTGTTTCGAGAACAACTTTTGAACCCGGTTCCGATTTATGACGAATATGAAATTCCTAACGATCATCTTTACGCTGCTTGTCGCGATCGCGGCAGGTGCATGCAGCAAACCCGCGACCAACCGGCCGGCGACGAATGCCCCGGCGCAATCGGGGTCGAACCAGACCTCCACCGTTTCGCCTTCAGATTCGAAGACGCCGTATATGACGGACGTCCCGGTCGGCAATGCGCAGACTCCGAGCGAGGCATACCGTATGCTTTTCGCGGCGGTCAAGAGTCAGGACACTTCAAAAATCCGGACGATCATGTCGCAGGGATCGCTCGGTTTCGCGGAAACCGCGGCCGGCATGCAGAAAAAGACCGTCGAAGAGGTTCTCAAAAACGGCTTCAGCGAAACGACTTTTGCCGAGACGCTTCCGGCAATGCGCGATGAACGGATCAAAGGCGGATATGGGGCGGTCGAGGTTTGGAACGTCGGCCGGAAACAATGGGACGACATCCCGTTTGTCTACGAGGGCGGCAGCTGGAAGGCGGCGTTCGGAGACACGTTCGGCGGAAAATGGCAATCGCCGGGCAAATCACAGACGATCATTGAGCAGGAAGCCGCGAATGCCGCCAATCCGAATTTAGTCCCGTACTCGAATACGAATTCCAATATAAAGGTTCCGCGCGGCAAGACCATTCCCAAAGGTAAATGATTGATCCGCACGAAGTTAAAGAGATCATCAAGCTCTACGCAAAGCACGGCTGGACGTTACGCCGTGTTTTGCTTTCTGCGGACCTTTCCGCGTTGACCGACGCCCTCGGAGACGCCGAGCGCGTTGTCGCCGATATCGACGGTCTCTGGTTTACGCGTAGATCCGAGCCCGAATCTGAAACCTGGGAACTGCGGCGGTTGGGCGGAACGCCGTACGCGCTGTTGACCGTCGTCGGCGACGATGCAGATGAAAGTGAACGCGAAGCCGCGCTCGATGCGGTCGTCCGCAAAATGCGGGCGACGGTTCGGGGCAACTAGCCGGCAAAACTGCTTGACACGCTGACGGCGGGCGGGCAAACTTAGGTTGTTGAAATGATTATCAAGGATTTCGGAGCGCGGATCGAAAGTGTTTGGGAAGGTCTGCGGCCGATGACAAAAAAAATGATCGTCCGCGCGCTTGAAGCGAAGCGCGGAACAGGATCGACCTCGACTTCGCAAAAATTCTCATACGATCCTCAATCAGACTGGGAACTCAGCCGGTTGTTGACGGCGCTCGACGAAAGCTCGAAGGAAACGGGCCCGAACAGCGACCAGGGCGCCGAGATCTCGCAGTTTGCCGAAACATGCGTCACGGTTCTTCAGAATCAGACCGAATCTGCGGAAGTTTTCATTCAGCTTGCCGAACGTGCGCTCGAACGGCGTGACTATAAGCAAATCGACAAGCTTGCGGATATCCTCGGTGACAGATTTTCGGTCAGCGAAATGTGCGAGATCGCGCGGCAGGCGACGAATCCGGCGATCCGGGCGATAGCGATGGAAACGATGGCACTGATGCCGGTTGAAGAAATCGTTCCGACTCTTGATGATCCGGTTTATGAGGACATTTCGCGTCTCGCGCTCGAACTGAAGGCGATCGAGTACGAATCGGACGAAGCGCGACGCGTTCTCGACGAGATGTACGAATAGGCTCAACTGCATTTACCGGAAAGCCAAAACGTTCCGCTTATCGGATCGCCCGATTTCGGGCTTTCCGGGATCCATTTCGGGTCGCAGACAACATCGATGACGCCGATCGGCGTTTCAACGCTCAGCCAATAAAACTCTTGCCCGGAAAGTTCGTTGCGTCGCAGTTCGGCTTCGATAACCGTTCCGCAAATTGAAACGACCGGCCGCGGCGGCGTATCGGCGTCGGGCGCGGAAAGATGCTCGAAACGGGCATCGGAGTCGCCGCCGATCTGAAAATCGTTCGACGCGAACGCCGTGAACTGGACGGACGCTTCGCGCGGAAAGCCGTCGCCGGAAACAACCCTGAAATCCGGTACATCGAAGACGAATTCAATGCCGCCGGCACGGGCTCGAAACCCGCCGTCGAAGTCCGACGAATCCCGTTCGATTGCTTCCGTCAAAGTCGTGACAACCGCGGATCGGCCGGTAAAATGCGGATTGAACCCGACCAACTCCTGATCGAAATTGCCTTGCAGATAGATTTCGGCGCCTGACGGATCCGAGTAAACGAGATAAAACCCCCGCGCATTCTGCGTCGGTCGGGCGACCTCAAGAACATGAATGATCATCTCGTTGATCGATTCCTGATCAGGAGTCGGAAAGCCGATATCGGAAAGGTTGCTCATATTTCGGTAGTCGGTAGTCAGACGTCAGACGTCAGATTTCAGACGTCAGATTTCAGACGGTAATAGACCGTTGTATCAAGCCGGGAAATTCTGGAATTCCGGATCTGACGTCTGACGACTGACGGCTGACGGCTGACGGCTGACGGCTGACGTCTGACACTCAATACAACGGAAAATGCTGTGTCAGGTCGAGGACTTCGGCGCGGACGCGGTTTTTTGTCTCCTCGGAACCCGAATCGTGGACGACATCGGCGATCAGTCGGGCGATCCGTTTCATTTCGTCCTCGCGCATGCCGCGAGTCGTCAGCGCCGGCGTGCCGAGCCGGATTCCCGAGGCGACGAACGGCGAGTTCGTATCGAACGGGATCGTGTTTTTGTTGACCGTGATGTGAACCTCGTCAAGCGCCTTTTCGGCCACCTTGCCGGTAATGCCCTTTCCGCCCATGAAGACGTCGACCAACATCAGGTGATTGTCGGTGCCGCCCGAGACGATGCGAAGCCCGTGCCCGGCAAGTTCGCTCGCGAGCACGGCGGCATTGGCGACGACCTGACGCTGATATTCGCCGAACTCCTGACGCAGCGCCTCACCGAACGCGACCGCCTTGGCCGAGATGATATGGACAAGCGGGCCGCCCTGAACACCCGGAAACACCGCTTTGTCGATCGCTTTTGCAAATTCTTCGCGACAAAGTATCAGTCCGCCGCGCGGGCCGCGCAACGTTTTGTGCGTTGTCGTCGTGACGAATTCGCAATGCGGAACGGGCGACGGATGAAGACCGGTCGCGACGAGGCCGGCGATATGGGCGATGTCGGCCATCACGATCGCCCCGACCGAACGCGCGATCTCGCCGATCCTTTCAAAATCGATCGTCCGCGGATACGCCGAAGCTCCGCAAACGATCATCTTCGGACTTGTTGCCTCGGCCTTTCGACGCAGTTCGTCATAATCGATCATCTCGGTCTCGGGCGAAACTCCATAATCCTCGACCTTGAAGTTGATGCCTGAAAAATTCATCGGATGACCGTGCGTCAGATGACCGCCGTGGGCCAGGCTCATGCCGAGAATCGTGTCGCCGTGCGTGAGCGAAGCGACAAAGACCGACATGTTCGCTTGTGCTCCGGAATGCGGCTGAACATTGGCGTGCTCGGCCCCGAAAATCTCCTTTGCGCGATCGATCGCAAGCTGTTCGACGACGTCGGCAAACTCGCAGCCGCCGTAATAGCGTTTGCGGGGATAGCCTTCGGCATATTTGTTGGTAAACACCGATCCGGCCGCTTCAAGTACTGCTTTTGATACGAAATTCTCGGACGCGATGAGTTCGAGCCCGTTCGCCTGGCGCCGTGATTCGTCAGCGATTGCGCCGGCGACGACCGAGTCAACATCGGCCAGTTTTGAATTGAAGGAACTGTTCATAATTGCGATCTCCGGTGATCCGTTTTATCTCGTTCAATGAGTTTATTATGCCCCATCGCGGCAGGTTCCGCCAAAACGCTACTGAGCTTCCTGTCTGAGTACCCGAACGACGTCGCCTTTCCAGATCTCAACATATTTAATTCCGTCGATGACGTTCGTTTCTTTTGTCGTAAAGACGATTTTCGGCCCCTGGCATTTGGGTTTGATTCGTTTTGAAACGTTCGCCAATCCAACGTGACAGATTGTCGGCGGATCGGCGGCGTCCGCTTTGAGCAGCGTCCAGAGCGGGTAATCGAAATCGTTGTATTCGATCGCGATGCCGACGGATTCAGGAGCTTCGCGTCTGACCACTTCCGCCGCGGCGGTGTAAAGCGGCCCGGCATCGGGCAGGTTTTTGAAAAGCTGATTCTGCCGGGATTCCGAGAAAAGGACAAAACTGCCGTCGGCGGCGAGAACGCGGCGCGGTTCGGCAAACAACAGAAACGGAACGGCTGCCGTAAAACAGATCGCCGTCACGATCTCGCCAACGCCGCGCAATTTTATCTTTGAGATCACAAAAGCGATCACGACCGTCCCGAGAATGAACAGCGGCAACTGCAGCCGCGCCGACCAGATCTGCCATTTGAGCAATGCCGAGAGCAGGAAGAACCCGAACGGAATCGAGAAGATCAATCCGATGACCGCGATGTCGCGCGACTTGCGGACGATCACCGCCGACGCGGGCAACGCGATTAGCAGCAAAAGAAGATGCGTGAAGTTCCCGGTTAGATCTTCGTGCGTCGAGAATTCGACTTTGAATTCGTTCTCAAGCCAGGTCGATTTCGGGTTTTTGAGCTCGGCGCCGAAAACCGACGTCATCGCGGATTCGATCGATCTCCGGAGCGACACCGACTTCGTCCCGAGATTGACCGCGAGGTTTCGGGCGACGTTGGCTGCGATCATCGCGGCCGTCAGGTCCTTGTTCCGGACATCGTCCTCGGCGGTCGAGACGGGTGATCCGAAAAGATCGAAATTCCGCGCGAAATGACCGAGATTGAGCGCCAGCGCGAGCAGGAGTACGCCCGCGATCCGCACCGCGAACCGCCGCTTTTCCGTAGTGCGCAGAAACCCGAGCAACGCGAAAAACAGTCCGATCGGGAAGCAATAGAGATAATTCGTACCCTTTGTCAGCAGTGCCAGCCCGAGCGCCGCGCCGGCCCAGAGAAAATCGCCGCGATGGTCGTCACGCACCGCCCGGTAAAGAAAAAGAAAGAACGCGGCGACGAGAAAAGCCGCAACCAGATCGTTTTGCGTGCTCGACGCCTGAACGATCGCTCCCGGAATCGTCATCGCGAGCGCGGCCGTCAACGCCTGTTTGCCGGAATCAAGGCCGATCTCGGCGCCGATCCGCGACGTTGCGGCGGCACAACCCGCGAGCGTCAGCCACTGGACGAGATTCGCGAAGCGGTCGCCGCCGCCGAGTAAATACGTCTGCATGATTGCAATTTCGCTCAACGGCGGCTGATACAACTGACGCAGAATGATCGTCGGATAGTGTGCGACGCTGCCGTTCTGGACCCAATACATCACCCGCGCCAGGTGATACGTCTGCGAATCGTAAGTGTTCGGAGCGGCGGCAATTGCGATGACAAACGTCACGAGCAGGATGAGACCGGCAACTACCAATGCGAATGTCGGAACACCCGAAATTCCGTCGCGAAGTCGCTTCCCAAAGGCGCCGGCGGTCACCGCAAAGTTGGATCTCAACGCGAAACCGAGCGCGATCAGCGGCACCAGCCACAGCACGACGCTCGACGCGCGACCTACGAGCCCGAAAATCGATGCAGATTCGGTAATTGCGACCGTCGCGACAAACATCGCGACGATCGATTTTATGAAAGGTTCGCGGAGCGCCGTCCGGCCCGACTTGTTGAAGAAATACAGCCAAAAGAGGGCGAACACGAATGGGATGACAACGATCGGCATGCGGCTCGGTTATTTTTCGATCGAATGGATCTTGGCAACCCGCCCGGCGTGCCGGCCGCCTTCGAACTCGGCATCGAACCAAGCCTTGACGATCTTCGGAATCTCGCTCTCCGGAATGACGCGGGCACCGATCGTCAGCACGTTCGCGTCGTTATGCTGTCTTGAAAGCCGCGCCGTTTCCTCGTTCCACGCCTGCGCAGCACGCACGCCCGGGACTTTGTTGGCGGCGATCGCGACGCCGATTCCGGATCCGCAAACAAGAACGCCGCGTTCAACCACGCCTGAGCCGACGAGTTCACCGACCTTGCGCGCAAAATCGGGGTAGTCGACCGAATCAGTCGAATATGTACCGACGTCTTCATATGCTACGCCGATCTCGTCGAGCGTCTTTTTCAATCGTTCCTTTTCGTCAAAACCCGCATGATCCGAACCGATTGCAATTTTCATTGGCTTGTTCCTCAAAAATCCGTCAAGTCGAATTGTAAACACTTTAAGCCGGCAGACAAACCCGTCGAAAAACAAAATGGGCCGCCAAGTCGGCGACCCATGGGATGATTGTCTGAAAAACCCACCCTTGCTCGTTAAACCCTGAATCCGATCATCCCAAAAAACTATTCTGCTTCCGAAAGCCAGCGCTTGGCCTCATCAATGTCCGAGAAGGCTTTCGCGTCCAAACCACGGTTGTTCGCAACCAGAACGCCAAAGCTGTTGACATCGAAGTGGTCGCTGACCCGGTCATAAAGGGCCATTCGAAGACCGTCCGGTGCCTGATCCGCCGCAAACTTTCCAAGTTCGAAACTCTCAGCCGCCGACATTTGAACACGAAGATTCTTTTCTACCAGAACCCTCGAGAGTCCAAGCGATCGGCACTGATCAAAAACCTCGACAAGTACCCGCTTCTCGATCTCTGCTCCGTCTTCGTTACCCTCAAGGTAAACGTGGAGGCAGTTTGCCGCCACGTTTACCTTGACTTCAATGTCTACTTCTTCCGACATTTCCCTGTCTGATCCGACTGACCTAGTTGGGGATCAAAACGGTATCGATCACGTGAATCACTCCGTTCGAAGCCCAGACGTCGGCCGATACGACGGTCGACGAATTGATGACGACACCATTCGCTGTGTTGACCTTGACGGTTCCGCCCTGAAGCGTTTTGACGTCTTGGCCATTAAGCTTGACCACATCTTTGGCCGCGACCTTTCCGTCAACAACGTGATAGAGAAGAATCGCTTTCAGCTTGTCTTTGTTCTCAGGCTTGAGAAGCATTTCGAGCGTTCCTGCCGGAAGCTTCTTGAAAGCATCGTCAGTCGGCGCGAAAACCGTGAACTTCCCTTTGCCCTTGAGTGCCTCAACCAAACCGGCTGCTTCGAGCGCCTTCGCAAGAATCGTAAACTGGCCCGCCGCCACTGCGGTGTCGACGATGTCCTTTTTGTCCATCTTCGCATCCTGCGCCGAAACCGAAACTGCCGAAAACATGAAGATCGCCGCGGCGGCGAATCCGATTACTTTGATTCCAAAATTTTTCATTGTTACCTTCCCTTAATCGATTTTTTATTTATGCCACCGCCAGAAATCTTGCTGAGCGGTTTGAGCGATTTCGATATTATCCAAACCGCTCATCCGTGTCAAGCGCTATTTTGAAAAAAAATGAAAATTTTCAAACTTTCTCAAAGAATCCCAATTTGGCGATCGGCTGCTTGTGCGATTTGAGCGTTTTTAGTAGACTTTAGAAAACGCTCATTTGAGCGATTTTAAGGAAAACGATTATGACTGATCTAAGATGTCTGACAACCCGGGAAGTTGCTCGGCTCTGCCGCGTCAGCGATGCCACGGTCAAGCGCTGGGAAGAGGCCGGGCTGATCAAATCGGAACGGACCAATGGAGGCCACCGCCGATTCCGTGCCGACGAGATCGCACGGTTCCAGCGCGATCAGGTTCTCGGGCTCAAACAAAGCCATGGTGATGAATCCATTTACATTTCGCAGACGCGGCGGCGGCGATCTTCGGAACCTGTATCTCTTTTTCAATCGCTCGTTGCCGGAAGTGAAGAGGAAGCCGCGAACTTCATCCTTAAAGCATTGATCAACGGCACCGACCTGGTCAAGATCTTTGACGATATGATCAGCCCGGCCATGCGACAGGTCGGCGAAATGTGGCTCCGCGGCGAGCTTTCCGTCGCCCAGGAACATCTTGCGACACGTGCCGCTCATTCGGCCGTCAACAAGCTTCGGGCGGCGGCGCCGGTTCCGAGAATTACCGGCGAACTCGCTTTCTGCGCCGCGCTCGAGGGAGATTACCACGAACTGCCGACTCATCTCGCCCAGATCACGATTGAAAGCCGCGGCTGGGAAGTGATGAATTTCGGCGCCAACACGCCGCTCTTTTCGCTCGGCGAAGAGGTCATTTATCACTCGCCCGAAGCGATCTGCATTTCGGTTTCGTTCCTCGGCGACCTCGACCGGCTCTCGCGCGACTACAAGTTGTTTCGTGAGCAGGTTGCGAAACTCGGGATTCCGGTCATCATCGGCGGCCGGATTTTTGAGAACGATGATATCCGGCGCCGCTTTCCGGCCGAGTGTTACGCTTCAAGTTTCAACGAGGTGGCAGATTTCGTGACTGAGATCGCCGCACGCTGACATTGTTGCGCCCGTCTCCGGCAAGATTGCGCATTCCTTACAAAATGATTACGATTCAGTGTCGGTGACGACGGTATAATCGTATTTATGGTCAAAGCGCGTCTCAGTGAATTAACCGTCGAAGAATTCGCAAACACGATCACGCACGGATTTGGTTTGCTGCTGAGCATTGCCGGACTAGTCGGTCTGATAGCGCTCGCAATGACCCACGGTGATGCATGGTACGTCGTGAGCGCAGTCATTTACGGACTTTCGCTGGTCGTTCTTTACGGCGCCTCGACTCTCTATCACTCGGCCGTCTCCGCACGCGAAAAGCACTTCCTCCAGATCGTTGATCATTGCTGCATTTACCTTTTGATTGCCGGCACATACACGCCGTTTACGCTGGTCGTACTTCGCGAAGGTCTCGGCATCGGGCTCTTCGCGTTCGTTTGGGCATTCGCGATTTTCGGAGTCGTGACCAAAATCTTTTTCCGGAAGAAATTCAAATCTGCATCGGTCATTTCTTATCTTGTCATGGGCTGGATCGGCATCATCGCCGTCGAACCGCTCTTCGCGAAACTCGGTTTCGTTCCGTTGGCACTGGTCGTCGCGGGCGGAGTCGCGTACTCGGTCGGCGTTGTTTTCTATGCTTGGGAAAGCATGAAACATCATCACGCGATCTGGCATTTATTCGTACTTTCGGGTTCAATCCTTCATTTTCTCGCGATCGCCGTGTACGTCATGCCGTTCAATTAATTACCCGACAGGCAACGCACAACTTGCGCAAAACCTCAAACGACTCAGCGTTCAATGATCGTTGAGGTGTTTGATCGATGAAAAAATTCCGCTTTGCCATGTCAATCGCCGTCCTTTTCGCAGCGCTTTCAATCAGTGGATTCGCAAAAACCCGCGCTGAGTTGGTGCGCGACGCGGTCTCGGAAAATGAATCAAGCCGGACTGAGGCGATCGCCGAACTGCGCGCGCTTGGCCAGGACGGTCTCGACGCGCTTTTCGGTGAATACGGCGCCGGTATCGCAGACTTCGCGGCCGGACGGCAGACGGTGGACAATTGGCCGCGGATCGCGGCGGCGATCGATTCGGTCGCGATGCAGAAAGACGCCTATGCATCGCGGCTCTACTGGTTCACCGATCTCGATCGGGCGCTGGCCGAAGCGAAAACCCGCAACCGGCCGGTCCTGTCCCTGCGCCTGCTCGGCAACCTCAACGAAGAATTCAGTTGCGCGAATTCGCGGTTTTTCAGGGCGATCCTCTATTCGAACTCCGGACTTTCGCGATATCTTCGCGAAAATTACGTACTTCATTGGCGATCGGTCCGGCCCGTACCGAAAGTTACGATTGATTTCGGCGACGGACGCAAACTTGAACGAACGCTCGCCGGCAACAGCATTCACTACATTCTTTCAAGCAACGGTGAACTTATTGACGCGCTTGCCGGACTAAATGATCCGGCAACGTTCGATCGGTATCTGAAACGCGCCTCAACGATGTCGGCAACGCTTGCTTCGCTTGCTCCGAGCCGCCGGGCGGCCGAACTCTCAACGTTTCGCGGCACGCTTTTCGACGAGATCCGCGCCCGCCGGCAACGGATCGTAACGGAAACGAAGGTCAAACTCGAAGAGGCTGAGCCTTCGTCAAACCGGCCGCTCGAGATCGCGCCGCTGGCGGTCACGAAGGCGCGGGTCGAGGCTCCGATCCTGCGCGACCTTGACGACAACTTCTCGAGATTCGAACCGCAGATCGCAACCCGCGACTGGTTGAAACTGGCCGCCGCGAACATCCCGGACGTGACGATCGATGCCGCAAGCCTGGCTTTCATCAAACGACAGAACCCGACGATCGACGCGGTCGGCTTCGATCGGATGATTGCTAATCTGAGGTCGCTCGTCGCCGTCGACACGACCCGCAACGAGTTTCTGTTCCATTTACAGCTTTTCGGCCGCATGAACCGCGCCGCGCTCAGACCGGACCTCGAATCGTTCAATTCGTCCGTTTACAGCGAAATGTTCCGGACACCGGAAGCGGACAAATGGCTCGGACTCTACACCGACGACGTCTACATCGGGCTGAACGGCAACGGAATCAGGTGATTTGGATTTTGTCAGAGTTACGCCTTCAGGCGTGAACGCGTTGCGCGTCTGGACCCTTGTAACAGGAGTACACCCGCCCGTTGACGCAGGCGGTGCTGACACTTTTGCCTTTTTACTCTTTACTTTTTACTTTTTACTTTTCGCAATTTCCGCCGATGCCCGCCCGCTGACGCAGGCGGTACTGACATCGTGCATCTCGTGACGTGGTGGCGCCCGCCCGCTGACGCAGGCGGTACTGACATCTTTTGCCTTTTTACTTTTTACTTTTTACTTTTTGCCCCTTCCGCTTACAATCAAACGCATCGTGTATTGGTCACAACTTTTTATCCCGACGGTCAAGGAAACCCCGGCTGATGCCGAATCGGCATCGCACCGGCTTTTACTCCGCGCCGGCATGATCCGCCAGCTTGCGGCCGGAATCTACTCGTATTTGCCGCTGGCACAGATCGTGCTCAACAAGATCAACGCCATCGTTCGCGAGGAAATGAATGCGATCGGAGCTCAGGAGTTCTTTCTTCCGGCGCTCAATCCGCGCGAAATCTGGGAAGAAACCGGCCGCTGGTCGGTGATGGGTGACAACATGTTCCGGCTCAAAGACCGCAAGGGTGCGGATCTTTGCCTCGGCATGACGCATGAAGAGGTTTTCACGTCGATCGCCCGCAACGAACTCCGATCCTACAAGCAGCTTCCGCAGATCTGGTACCAGATCCAGACAAAATTCCGTGACGAAGCGCGACCGAAATCCGGACTGCTCCGTGTCAGGCAGTTCACGATGAAAGACTCGTATTCATTCGATGTCGATCAGGACGGCCTCGACGAATCGTTTGAAAAGCACCGCGAAGCCTACCAGAAGATCTTTTCGCGATGCGGATTGCGGTTCGTCATGGTCGAAGCGTCATCCGGCGCGATGGGCGGATCGGCATCGACCGAGTTCATGGTGCGGACCGACGCCGGCGAGGATCTGATCGCGCAATGCAATTCCTGCGGGTACGCCGCGAACGTCGAAAAGGCCGTTTCAAGGATCGCCGCCGAAACCGATGATCCGGGCCCGGAGGCGCCGGAAATGTTTGCGACGCCCGCCGTCAGGACAATCGAACAACTCGCAAATTTTGAAGGCGGCGCCGCCGCGACCCGCCAGATCAAGTCGCTGATCTATGTCGCGACCGCGGGCGATGCCTCGAAATACGTCATCGCGCTGTTGCGCGGCGATCATCAGCTACAGGAAACGAAACTACAGGATTCGGTTGCGGCGACCGAAATCCGGCCGGCCGAAGATGCGGAGATCTTTGCGCTTCTCGGCGCGCACGCCGGAAGTCTCGGGGCCGTCAACGCCCGTGAAAACGCCGCCGAACGCGGGAAAGAAGTGACGATCATCGCCGACCGCTCGCTCAGTGACCGGCGCAACATGACGACCGGCGCGAACGTCGACGACTTTCATCTCAGGGGCGTGGACGTCAGCCGCGATATTCCGGTCGATTGCTGGGCCGATCTGCGGCTCGTCGCGACCGGCGAAGCATGCGCATCGTGCGATACCGGAACGATCGAGGTCGCGAAATCACTTGAGATCGGACACATTTTCAAGCTCGGGACAAAGTATTCTGAATCGATGGGCGCACGCGTCCTCAACGAGAACGGAAAGGCCGTGCCGATCGTGATGGGCAGTTACGGAATCGGCGTCGAACGCATCATGGCATCGGTTATTGAGCAGAACCACGATGCCGATGGTATAATCTGGACGCCCGCGACGGCGCCGTTCGACGTTGTGCTGACAGTCACGAATGTTCGCGACGAACGGTTGCTCGAACTTGGGAAAAGACTCTACCGGGAGCTGACGCGCGACGGGATCTCGGTCCTGTTGGATGACCGCGACGAACGCGCCGGCGTGAAATTCAAGGACGCCGATCTGATCGGAATTCCGATGCGGATCAACATCGGCAAGCGCGCCGATGAAGGAATCGTCGAACTCGTTGATCGCGCGACAAAAACGTTGCGCGAGGTCGCGATCGACGAGATCGCGGACGCTGTCGCCAACCGTTAATTGATGTTGAGAAGGACGTTTTATCTTGCGTTGATGATGTTTGCGGCCGTTTCCGCGGTTGCCGCGCAGGATTTTCTGCCGGAACTTGTCAAACGGATCAAACCGTCGGCGGTGGCGATCGAAACATTCGACGGCCGGGGCAACACCGTTTCGCGCGGCTCGGGGTTTTTCGTCGCCGCCGATCGGGTGATCACAAACAAACACGTCATCGAAAAATCGGCGCGGGCCGAAATTCATCTTTTCAACGGGCGTAAATTTCCGGTAAAGGGTGTTCTCGCGGTTGATGGCGAAGGAGATCTGGCGCTACTTCAGGTCGATGTGCCGAAGGAATTGGCCGCGGCCTTGCCGATCATCCAGAAAGTACCGCTCGAAGGCGAATCGGTGGTCGTCATCGGCAATCCGTTCGGGCTCGAAGGTTCTGTCTCAAACGGAATCGTTTCGGCCGTCCGTGAAATCGCCGGATACGGAAGGATCATTCAGATCACCGCTCCGATCTCGCCCGGATCGTCCGGAAGCCCGGTCGTCAACATGCTCGGACAGGTGATCGGCGTCGCGACGCTGCAGGCGGCTGAAGGCCAGAGCCTCAATTTCGCGGTTCCGAGCGAACGCATCGCCGCGCTCAGGGTCGGCGAACTGCAAACCTTCGCAACCCTCAACAGCGAAACCCAGAAATCGAAGAGATCTGCTGCCGAAAGACTTTATTCTCAGGGACTTGCGCAGCTTTCGCGGGATGATTACATGCGTGCTGTCGCATTCTTCGAAAAGGCCGCCGAGACAGACCCGAATTACCCCGAAGCGTGGTATCAGATCGGATTCTGCTACGGCATGATCGGACGCCATTCCGAATCGCTGAAAGCCTCAAGGCAGGCAGCGAGATTGCGGCCCGAATGGGCACAGGTTTACCTCAATATCGGAGCGTCGAGCTACGCGCTTAAAGATTTCAAGGAAGCTGCCGATGCATACCGGACGGCGACGCGGCTCGACACGGACAACGCCGACGCGCAGTTTGCGTACGGGCTGAGCCTTGGAAAACTGAACCGCCCGGAAGAGGAACTTCTCGCCTACCGCCGAGCGATCGCGATCAAGCCGGACCACGCGCCGGCGTTCGAGCAGCTCGGGCTCGCATTCCTCCGGCAAAGGAAATTTAACGAGGCGATCGCCGCGTTTGAACAGCTCAAGACCTACAAACCGGACGCCAAGACATACAATTACCTCGGCGAATGCTATCTTGAATCGGGACGATCGGCGGAGAGCATCGACGCCTTCAATTCAGCGATCGGTTACAATCCCGATTTCGAAAAAGCCCGATTCAACCTCGGCCGGGCATATCTTCTCGCCGGCGACCGCGACTCAGCATTGATCCAATACGAAATGCTCCGCTCCAACAAGTCAGACTGGGCCGATCGGCTTTACGCGCTGATTTATCAAAATTGAACTTGATAGGTTCAAGAATCAAAAATCAAGATTCAAAAAATCAAGATTCAAGAATCAAAATTCAAGAATCAAAAATCAAGATTCAAGAATCAAAATTCATGAAAGACTCACGATTCATCGACATCTTGAGTCTCCATTACACCTTGGCCATCAATCCTCAATCTTTAACATCTTGAACCTTGAATACCTTGAATTTTGAATCTCTTGACTCTTGAATCTTGATTGAATCTTGAGTTTTGAATCTTGAGTGTTGAGTTTGAATCGCTTAGTCCCGATTCCGATTGATCAGGCTGGCGACGAAGCCGGCGCCGAAGCCGTTGTCGATATTGACGACGGTGACGTTTGATGAGCAGGAATTGAGCATTCCGAGCAGCGCCGCGATGCCTCCGAAGCTGGCGCCGTAACCGACCGATGTCGGAACTGCGATCACCGGCACGCTGACAAGTCCGCCGACTACCGACGGCAGCGCGCCTTCCATGCCCGCGGCAACGATCACAACCCGCGCGCCGCGCAGCAGTTCCTTTTCACTCATGATCCGATGAATTCCCGCAACGCCGGCATCCCAAACGCGGCGGACGCGATTGCCCATCGTCTCGGCAGTCAACGCGGCTTCTTCGGCAACCGGAATGTCGCTCGTACCGGCGGTGACGACCGCGATCTCGCCGGTTCCCGTTTCGTTCCGATCGCGAAACAGCCTGATTATCCGGGCGTCGGCGTGCCATTCGGCGTCGGTAAAGACATTCCGAACCTCGCCGAAAACCTCGGCCGTCGTCCGCGTCACGAGGACGTTCGGAGACTTCGCCGCGAGCCTTTCAAATATCCCGACGATCTGTTCACGCGTCTTCCCTTGCCCGAAGATAACCTCCGGAAATCCCAGCCGCTCGGCCCGCGCATGATCGACGCGCGCGTAGCCGATGTCTTCAAACGACAAATCCTTGAGTTGTCGCGAAGCCTCTGTCCGGTCGAGCTTTCCGTCGGCAAACTCCGCCAGAATCCGATCGATTTCCTGCTTGTTCATGCGGAAAATTCTAACACATCGATTGCGCCGTTTCGGATCGGGCGCGTATCATTGAAGAACAGGTTTTATCGATCCCCTATTTTGAGGTAAACAAATGAAAGCAAAATTTCTGACCGTTGCGCTGGCCTCGGTCGCACTTGCGGTCGCCGGTTGCGGCGGCGCGAAAGAGACGGACAACAAAACACCGAAGTCGAATTCGAATGCGACGAATTCGACAACGAAATCATCGACGGCCGCGAACGATTACTATACGTCGGTCTATGCGCTCAAGGGTCCGCGCATGCCGGATGACGCGAAATTGGCTGAGCAAAAACGTGAATTCGTCAACGCGCTTCACATCAAATTGAAGCGTGCGGAAGGGATCACATCGATGAATTGGGATGAGAAGTTCAAGGATCCCGTGAAACTGACGCTCGCGGATGATGAAAGCGTCGTCGTTGTCACGCTCGCTTCGCCCGAAGGCGGAAAGATCGAAAAGGGCATATATGAGGCCACGGACGCGGCTGACGCGGCCGATTCCGCCGCCAAGGACAAGAATCTGGCAATCATCACGCTGATCGATTCGAAGGGCGCGAAGCGGCTCAAAGGAAAGATCAAGGTAACAGACACTTCAAGTGTCATTATGTACACGTTCGAAGAAAAACCGGATGCCCCGAACCTTGATTCGATGAGTTTCGGAGCGCCGTTCAAGAACTGAGATTGGTCGAAATGGAACTGACTCTCGCGATAACCGGTGCTTCCGGAACGATTTACGCCCAACGGACGCTTCAGCTGCTGGCGGCCAGCGGCACTGTTACAACCGTCAATCTGATCATGTCGGGAGTGGTCGCGACGGTCGCGCAGGTTGAATTGGGAGTCAATCTCAAGGACGCGGATGCGCGTCGGATCAACCAATGGCTCGGGTTGCCCGAAGACTCGAAAATGATCAGGCTGTGGCGGCTCGACAATCTTGCCGCCCGGCCGTCATCGGGTTCGAACAAACAGGCGGGCATGATCATCGTCCCGTGCTCGATGGGAACGCTCGGCGCGATCGCCAGCGGCGCAGGGACCAATCTCATTCATCGAGCCGCCGATGTTTGCCTGAAGGAAGGCCGGAAACTCGTCATCGTCCCGCGGGAAACGCCCCTCAGCGCGATCCATCTTGAGAATATGCTCCGGCTGTCGCGCGCCGGAGCCCGGATTCTTCCCGCAAGTCCGGGATTCTATCACCGGCCGCAATCGATTAACGAACTCGTCGATCATCTCTGTTTCCGGATTCTTGACCAATTCGACATTCCGCATTCCGACCGCTCCGTTTGGACCGGAAGTGAGATCGGCGGAGAATGAGAAACTCAATCGACCGGTTCAATGATCGGGTCACCAATTACGTCCGGCACCGTCCGTCGTATCCGGCGTCGGTCTTTGACGTCCTCAAACGGGCGACGGACTGGACCCCGGCCTCGGTCGTCGCCGACATCGGATCCGGAACCGGAATCTCTTCAAAGCTGTTTCTCGAACGCGGAAACAAAGTCTTCGGTATTGAGCCGAATGCCGCGATGCGGGCCGCGGCCGAGGATTTCTTGCGCGATTTCCCGGCATTCGAAAGCGTCGGCGGAACCGCCGAACAAACCGGTCTCGCGACGGACACGGCCGATCTCGTCGTCGCCGCCCAGGCTTATCACTGGTTCGATTCCGACGAAGCGCGTGCCGAATTCGCGCGGATCGTGAAACCGGGCGGCCATCTGGCTTTGATCTGGAACGAACGCCTTCTCGATGCCACTGAGTTTCTTGCCGGATTCGAAGCCCTGCTCATTGAGTTCGCGACCGATTATCAAACCGTCAGACATGACCGATTCAATCTTTCCGGACTCACCGCGAGGTTTGGAAACGACATTTTCGAAGCCGCCCTAGATAACGTGCAAAGCCTTGATTTTGAAGGACTAAAGGGGCGCGTAGCGTCGAGTTCCTACATCCCGACCGAGGACGACCCGAGATACCAGCAGCTCTGTACAAACCTCCGTTCCCTGTTTGATAAATACGCCGAAGACGGTAGAATACAGATTTTGTACAAAACGAAAATTTTCTGCACCAAGTTATAAAGAAGTATGGACGCAAAACCCGAACTCAGAACAATTTCAGTTGCGCATTCGCCCGATTCGGACGATGCCTTCATGTTTTACGGCCTTGCCACGAACAAACTCGAGACCGAGGGACTCAAGTTCGAGCACACGCTCAAGGACATTCAATCGCTTAATGAAGACGCGAAGAACGGCGTCTTCGATGTTACGGCCGTCAGTTTTCACGCCTACGCTTACATTCAGGACAAGTATGCATTGCTTCCGCACGGTGCGAGCATCGGCGACAAATACGGACCGATCCTCGTCTCAAAGGAACAGTTCACCGCCGACGACATTCCGAACCTGAAGATCGCCGTTCCGGGCGAATTGACGAGCGCGTTTCTCGCGATGCGGATCTACAATCAGGATTTCGAGTACGGCGTTGTGCCGTTCGACGAGATCATCGAAGAAGTTCAGCGCGGAAAATACGACGCCGGACTTTTGATCCACGAAGGTCAGCTTTTTTACAAACAGAAAGGGCTGAGCAAGATCCTTGACCTCGGCGAATGGTGGTTTGAGAAAACGGGCCTTCCGCTGCCGATGGGCGGCAACGCGATCAAACGCGAGCTCGGTCCCGAGTTGATGAAGCAGGTCTCTTCACACCTCCACCGAAGCATCGTTTATTCGCTTGAAAACCGCGAAGACGCGCTGTCCTACGCGATGCAGTTCGCGCGCGACATGCCGACTGAACTCGCCGACCGCTTTGTCGGAATGTGGGTCAATGATCTGACGCTCGATTACGGTGAGCGCGGTCGCGAAGGTGTCCGCCTCCTGCTCAAGGAAGGTTACGAAAAGGGCATCATCCCGCATCAAGTCGAAGTCGAATTCGTCGACTGACGTTTAGTTCCAGCCAAACGCAACCGGCGGAGCCATCGCGCTCCGCTTTTTTGTGCCGATCGCCCGCCGGCTTTCCGCTTTTTCCGGACAAACAGTATGATGTAATCGTTCATCTTAATTCAGACGAATTTTGGTCGCCCCCGATTTGACAGGATTTTGGAGGAAACATGAGATTCAATCGACTTTTCAACACCGCGTTACTCATCGTCTTGACGACGATCGCTTTTTCATCGCTCGTTGTCGCACAACAAAACAGATATTCGAAGCGGCAGGTGAGCGATATCATCGCCAAGCTCGAAAAGAGCAGCAACACCTTCCGCCGTGATTTCGACAAATATCTCGATCAGAGTTCGCTCAACGGCACCAACGAGGAAGATCGCGTCAACCGCATCGTCCGCAACTATGAAACTGCGCTCGACAAACTTCGCCGCGACTTCGACGTCAGCGACAATTGGTGGCAAAGCCGCAACAATGTCCGCGCCGTGATGGACGAAGCGCGTGCCGTCAATGCGATGATGAACAATCTTTCGTTCGCGCGGAAACTCGAAAACCAATGGCGGAACATGCGGCGCGATGTGAACAGCCTTGCGGATACTTATGATCTTTCAGGTCTGAGCACGGACGGCAAAGGCGATGTTCCCTCATGGGCACTCGGAACATGGTTTGCGCGCAATCCGCAGAACAACGGCACGATCCAGATGACGATCAACCAGACAGGTGCGGTGACCGTCGAATTCGGCGCCAATACCGCATCGTTCGGCCGGCTTAACGGAACGCGGCTTGAGATCGACGGCATCGATGCGCGCATCCAGCGCAACGGCAACGACGGTCTGACGACGATCCGTTCCGACAACGGAGAACGTATCGATTATTACCGCAACAACAACGGCGGCAACTGGAACAACAACAATAACTGGGGTACCGGAAGGCCGCAGAAATGGGCTGTCGGCACGTGGTACGCGAGGAATCCGCAGACCGGAGGAACGATTACAATGGTCGTCAATTCGAACGGCCAGGTGACGATCACGATGGACAACGGTTCGATTTCATACGCGACGCTCGACGATGACCGGCTCAACAACAACGGCATCACGGCCCGCGTCACACGGATCAACGACGGCATCCGGACAACCCGTAACGACAACGGCGAACGGATCGACTATTTCCGGAACAATCCGAATCCGAACGGCAATTGGAACAATAACAACAATCAGATGGGCGATGTCCCGGATTGGGCGGTCGGAACCTTTTACGGACGCAACCCGCAGAACGGCGGAAACATCACGCTCACGGTCCAAAAGAACGGCAGCGTGACGGTCAACATGGACGGACAGATCAGTTACGGCACGATGTATAAAACGACGTTCACGCTCAACGGCGACACGGCGCGAGTCACGAAGATCTCAAACGGATTCAGAATGACCAATGACCGCAACGGTGAACGGATCGATTACCGACGCCAGTAACGGGCAATGTTCTTACCACGAAAAAACGGATCTTCGGGTCCGTTTTTTCTTTTTGAACCGGAACTGATAATATCTTTTTCGCTTCTGACCGCATCTATCAACTGAAAATCGGGTTACGGAATATGAGAAAAGTCACATCAATCGTCATCATTTTGATCGCACTCGCGGGCGGCGTATTCGGGCAGGCATCGACCATCGTCAAATCATCACTGACGCCGGCCGAAATAGAGAAGATCGTCAAGAAGTTCAGCGATAACGAGTTCGAATTCCGGCAGGCGCTTCAGATCTACGCCTTCAACCGCGACGCGAAGATCCAGACGATCGGACTTGGCGGACAGGTTACCGGAACGTATATCCGGAATTCGTTTCTGACCTTCAAGGATGACGGTTCACGATTCGAGCGGATTCTCTATTCGCCGATCTCAACGCTCAAAGAGATCAGCATCAGCGCCGAGGATATCGAGGATCTTGGCGGCATCAACCCGTTTGCGATCGAACCGAAGTTCGTCAAGGAATACAATTTCACGTTTGTCGGCAAGGAAAAGATCGACGAGCTCGATCTCTACGTCTTCGATGTCACTCCGAAAGTGATTCCCGACTGGAAAAAATCGAGTCTGCGGCTTTTTACCGGCCGCATCTGGGTTTCGGATGAAGATCTGATGATCGTCAAAACAAAGGGCAAGGCGGTGCCGGAAGGAAAACAGCGGTTTCCGATCGTCGAAACCTGGCGCGACAGCGTCGACGGCAAATATTACTTCCCGGTTTTCTCGACGTCCGACGATGAACTCGTCTTCGACAACGGCCAGGTTGTCAAAATGCGTGTCCGCGTAAAATACGCAAATTACCGCGTCGGTCGGAGCGATGTCAGGATTCTTGACGATGAGGAAGAAGTGAAGGATCCGAAACCGACACCTTCGCCAACGCCAACGGTTTCAAACTGACCCATTCAAGACTTGCTAATCGAAAGCTCTCCGGATTTACTCCGCGAGAGCTTTTGCGATCTCGCCGCGCGTGCGCTTTAGTAATGGCATCAGATCGTTTTCAACCGAAAGTCCCTTGGTAGGAATCGGCGGAAGAAGGATCATCTCGATCGTTCCTCCAAACGCGACACCGGTCCGCTTTCCCATCATTTCATCCGTCTTTCGGATCGCGACCGGAACTATCGGCGCCTCGGTCTGCATCGCCAGATGAAATGCGCCTTTCTTGAACGGCAGGAGCTCGCCCGGCATGGCACGTGTCCCTTCGGCAAAAACGCCGAATGAGTATCCGTTCTCGAGCACTTTTTTTGCCTTCCGCATCGACTCAAGCGCCTTTTCGGGATTGCGCCGGTCGATCGCGATGATATTGACATACTGCATTCCGACGCCGAGCACCGGAACCTTGAGCAGTTCCTTTTTGCCGACCAGACCGATCCGCCGCCCGGTGTAGCGGAACAATGCGGCAGTATCGAGGTAGCTTCGGTGATTTGAAACAAAAACGTAATTCTCGTCCGGATCGAGGTTTTCGGTGCCGCTGACTTTGACCTTGGCGCCGCATGCGTCGAGCCAGGCCTTGGCTCCCCAGAGACACCACGGGTAGAGCCACAATTTGCGATTGATGACCCGTAAAAGTATCATGAGCGGAAGCGCCACCGTCAGCAGTAAGGTACCGGCGACGATCCAGCCCCACCAGTAGCGGAGTTTCCCGACGAATCTGGATTTATCGGACACCGCAACCGGAAAGGTCAGCTTTTTGTTTTGCTCAATTGCTTCGAGAGAAAGGTCTTGCATGATCGACAAAAATAAATCTATATCGTTTACCGCGATTTCCAAAATCGCCGCCGTTCTTTTGTTCTTCGCTGCGGCAACCGTCAACGCCCAGCAGCCGCCGACTCCGAAATCGGTTCTCGGATTCCATCCGACCGACGACCGGACGATCGCCGGCTGGAGTCAGATCACCGATTACTTTGCGAAGCTCGATGCTGCGTCGCCAAAGGTCGCGGTCCGCGAGATCGGCAAATCGACTCTCGGAAGGCCGCAGATCGCGGCGTTCATCTCGTCGGCGGCAAATATCCGGAATCTCGAAACAATTCGCCAGATCAGCGCGAAACTGGCAAATCCGGCATCGATCAAAGACGCGGCAGAACTTCAGAGTCTGATCAAGCAGGGCAAAACGATCGTGTCAATTTCATGTTCGATCCATTCGACGGAGATCGTCGCGTCGCAGATGTCGATGAATCTCGCTTACGAACTGGCGAGCGCCACCGATCCGGCGACCGCCGAAATTCTCGAAAATACGGTTCTGATTCTGATCCCGTCGTCGAATCCTGACGGCATCGACATCGTCGCCGACTGGTATCGGAAAACGCTCGGAACGAAGTTCGAGGGCACGGCGCCGCCCGAGCTCTATCACCATTATGCGGGCCACGACAACAACCGCGATTGGTTCATGCTAAATCTGCGCGAAAGCCGGAACATCACCAAGCTTTATTGGCAAGAATGGTTTCCGCAGTTCGTTTACGACGTTCATCAGCAAGGTCCGAACGGATCCAGATTCACGATCCCGCCGTTCTTTGATCCGCCGAATCCGCGGATCGCACCGGTCATCCTTCGCGATCTCGGTACCGTCGGTTACAAGATGGCGGCCGATCTTCAGGCCGCCGGCATGTCGGGTGTCGCGACGAACGCGACGTACGACACGTGGTGGCACGGCGGATTCCGATCCGCGCCGTATTATCACAACTCGATCGGGATACTGAGTGAGGCAGCGAGCGCGAATCTGATGACGCCGATCAAGATTACGCGCGAGCAACTTCAGCGCAATTCGACGCGCGGCCTGCGCTCGGCAATGGAAACCGCAACCAACTTCCCCGATCCGTGGCAAGGCGGCGAATGGCGCCCGGCCGATATCGCGCGGATGGAAATGATCGCTTCGCGGTCGCTGCTTGAAATGGCCGCAAAGTTCCGCGAACGGTATCTGAAGTCGTTTCACGATCTTGGAAAAGCGAATCTGACCCGCCGTGATGAGGAACCGGAAGCGTTCGTCATACCGGCCGGACAGCCGCAAGCGGAGTCCGTTTCGCGAATGCTCGAAGTACTGATGTGGCAAGGCATCGAGATCCACGAAATGACGCAAGAGGGCTGGTTCGTGCATGACCCGAAAAAGCGCGACGAGTATCACGAAATGCCGCTCGGCTCGTTCCTGATTTACGTTAATCAGGCGCAGAAGAACAACATCCTGAGTCTTTTTGAAAAGCAGGTCTATCCAAACCGGCTCAACCCGAACGGCGAAGCCGAGGTTCCTTACGACGTCGCCGGTTGGACGCTTCCGCTTCAAATGGGTGTCGAAGCCGTTCCGGTCTGGCGATCGCGCGATCTCGGCGGACTCAAACCGCTGGCCGGAATCAACCAGGCACGTTCGGTGATGAATCTCAAATCCGCGCCCGAGCCGTTTGCGAAGATCGCGAATCCGCTCAAGACCTCGCCGCGTGTCGGGCTTTACAAAGGATTCACGTCTTCGATGGACGAAGGCTGGACGCGGCTCGTGCTCGACAATCACTCGATCCCGTACCGGTCGGTTTCTGACACCGACATGCGATCCGGAAACATCGACGTTGACGCGCTAATCCTGCCGGCAGACAGCGAAACGACGATCGTCAAGGGACTCTCAGCCGAACGGTATCCGGCCGAATTCGCCGGCGGGATCGGCGAGGCCGGTGTCGAAAATCTCAAGAAGTTCGTTTCCGACGGCAGAACGCTTGTTTGTTTCGACGATGGTTGCGAGCTTGTCATCAAGCATTTTGCGCTGCCGATGAAGAACGTGCTCAGCGGACTTAAACGGAGCGAATTCTATAATCCCGGATCGATCGTCAATGTCGATATTGATCGTCGATTCGGGATAAGCCGTGGCCTCGGATCCAGCGTTGCCGCCTATTTCATCAACAGTTCGGCGTGGGAGATCGCCGACCCGGAAAAGGTGAAGTCCATTGCGCGGTACTCGTCGAAAGATTCGCTTCTTTCAGGCTGGATGCTCGGCGAAAAATTCATCAACGGCCGAACCGCGCTCGCCGAATCAGAATTCGGCAAAGGCCGGATCGTACTGTTCGGATTCCGTCCCCAGCATCGCGGCCAGACATGGGCAACCTTCCCGCTGATCTTCAATTCGTTGGAAAGGAAGTAGAAGAGTGCAAAGTGCAGAGTGCAGAGTGCATAGTTCAGAGTGCAAAGTGCGGAGTGCAAAGTGCAAAGTGCAAAGTGCAGAGTGCAGACGGAAAGTGCGAAGGCAGTCAGCAGGCGAACTGCGACTAACGTCTGACATCTGACTCATCTGAACCATCTGATTTCTGAATTCTATTGTCCGTATTTTGTACGTTGAACTCTGCACTTTGCACTCTGCGCTTTGCACTCTGAACTTTGCACTCTGCACTCTGCACTCTGCACTTTGCACTCTGAACTTTGCACTCTGCACTCTGCACTCTGCACTCTCCCGATATCTTCTACGGCAAATTGAACAACCTGCCCTGCGGAAACTATGATAAGAGGATGTTCTTTGTTCGTCTTTTTATCGCCGCGACCGCAACGTTTCTGATCACGACCAATTCCTTGGCAAACGGCTATCTGGCATTTGCCGCCGAGCCGTCCGTTCGGATCGGACTCTCGACAAACGCCGGCAGCGTTTCGATCACGACTTCCGATACATCTCTCGTCGCGGTCACAGCCGGTGAAGCGGACCGCGTCATTGCGGCAAACCGGTTAACCGTCGCGCCGCGTGCTTACCGGCCGCCGGTGATCGAGTTTTACCGATTTGAGATCCAGAATCTCGAAACTCAGGCCGACGCCGAAGAGATTGCGAAAGAACTTCGCGATGACGGTGAGAAAGCGGTGGCATCGGTTGATCCGGCGACAAACAAATGGCGCGTGGCGGTCGGAGATCCAAAGGACACCATTGAGGACGCGAACGAGTATAAATCAGGACTTGCCGAAAAAGGCTTCGAGGACGTGGTCATCGTGACCGACAAAAAGACGGAGCCGTCGGAAGAAGCGATCGCGCTTTCCGAACAGCTCCGCAATAACCCGAATCCGAAGTCAGAAGTTCGGAGTCTGATCAAACCCGGCGAAACGAATCAGCCGACGACCAATGCCCCGATCGATCCGAACGTCAAGGAGATCATCATTTCGGGTGCCGCCGAGTCGGCGAAATTCTCGTCGTTCAAACCGATCTCGTTCGGCTCGCTCAACCAGCGTGCGGTCCCGGTCAAACTCAACGGCAAGGCATACCGCGGACGGATCGAGGTGTTCGTCAACTCGCGCGGCAGCCTGACCGTCGTCAACGTCGTACCGATGGAAGAATATCTGCTCGGCGTCGTCCCGCGCGAACTCGGGCTTCCCGCGCTCGAGGCGCAAAAGGCGCAGGCCGTCGCCGCGCGCACGTACGCGATCGCGAACATCGGCAATTACGCGGCGCAGGGATTCGATCTGCTGCCGACGGTCTGGTCGCAGGTTTACGGCGGCGTTTCTGCTGAGACGACGATGGGAACGATGGCGGTAACGCAGACCCGCGGGATCGTCGGCACATTCAAGGGAAAGGCGATAAATGCCCTTTACACTTCAACTTGCGGCGGACGCACCGAGAATTCCGAGAACATTTTCGAGTTCAACGAACCATACCTGCGCGGCGTTGAATGCTCGCTTGAAGGACGCCGCCACTTCGAACCCTTCTTGATCCGTTCATCGCGCGAACTCCCGAAAGTCGATTCTGACGACCGGCTCGAACTCGTCAGGATTTCGTCCCTGATGGCGGTTAACGGATTGGTAATCGCGACCAACCGGTACACGGACGAGTGGTTCGATCAGCCGCCGTCGGAGACCGAGCTCAGAAGCTGGATCAATCAGCTCGCGATCAGGCTCGGGAAACCGATCCCGGCGTATGAACCGGATCTCGTTCACGCCGTCGAATTCGGCAACATGCTCGCACGCATGATCTACAACCCCGAACAAACCGATATGCTGATGAGTGAATCGGACATCAACTATCATCTTTCATTCGCCGACGCCGCCGATGTCGACAAGGACAAACGGGCGAACATCGCGATGCTCTTTCGCGACGGTTGGCTGACGATCTATCCGGACGGTAGTTTTCACCCGCACCGGCCGATGCCGCGCGGCCATCTTTTGCGGATGATCGAGAACATCTATCTGCGGAAGAAATGGATGCCGGCGCTTCAGACGGCCGAAACGCGGCCGGCGGTCGACGGCAAGTTGATGATCCGCAGCGGCCGTACCGAGAAGGCGATGCCCGTGAGCCCCAATGTGTTTCTGTTCCGTGAGTTCGGCGGCCGGATGTTTCAGATGAAGGAAGTCGCGTTGGTCGGCGGCGAGCAGATCGCATATCAGGCGAACGCAGCCGGCGAGATCGTATATCTTGAAGTAAAACCGTCGGACGAACCGACGGTTGCCGAAAAAATGTCGCCGTTCACGGTTTGGAACGTGAATTTGTCGCCGTCGGCGGTGCAGTCGCGCTTGTCGCGCTACGTCCGCGGGATCGGAACTTTGTTCGACGTCAACGTCAAGCAAAAGGGCTTTTCGCGGCGGGCGACAGAGCTTGAGATCATCGGTTCAAACGGCCGTTTTTCGCTCAAGGGCGGCAAGATCCGCTCGGCTCTGCGACTCAAGGAACAGCTTTTCGTGCTCAACAAGCGGTACGATTCTGCCGGCCGCGTGACGTCTTACCAGATCACCGGCCGCGGCTGGGGCCACGGCGTCGGCATGTGCCAGTACGGTGCCTTCGGACTCGCCAAAATGGGCGTCAAATACGATGCCATCATCAAGCACTATTACACCGGCGCCGAACTGACAAAGGCATATTAGCGATTTTGGATTTTGGAGTTGGGAGTTGGGATCTTCGACTGGAGCGCAACCGACCGGTTGCGCCCTCGCGCCCGCGAGCGAACGCTGCTTGGATTTGAAATTTTGAAATATGTTGAGTCTTCAATTTTGAATCTTGAAGCAGGATTCATGATTGCTTTGCAACTTGGCGTCTTTGCGGGAAGACAACTGGGTGTTCCCGCAAAGACGCCAAGTCGCAAAGCAACTGGCGATTTTGAATATTCCGAAGGGATCCGGGGAGATCTCAAAAATTCCTGATTTTGGAACTCCCGATCCAAAACTCTACAAATCGGTTGGGATTGTCCGATTCCGTTTCGGAAGAAGAACCTGCAATTCGTCCAATGCACGAAATCGACGTTTAGGACGGGATTGTTCTTGAATCTTGAATTTTGATTTTTCGAATCACGTTTTCATCCGCGAACCACCAGTACCGAGCACGGCGCGTGATGGATGACGAAGTCGGAGACCGAACCCAGAAGGACGCGGCTTAGAAATCCGTAGCCGTGCGATCCGACGACGATCAGATCGGCGCCGAAGCGTTTCGCGGCTTCGATGATTTCCTCCTTGACGTTTCCCTGATAGACCTCGGTCACGATCGCGTAGTCGCGGCCGGCGCATTTTTCACCGATGATCTTTTCCGCCTCTTCGACCGCATTCACTGCCTGCTTCCTCAGATCTTCTGAAACTTCGGCATAATACTGATTCGAAACGCCGAATGGTTCAGCCGCGATCGGCGTTACGTTCTCGGCGGCGGACATGATCATGATCTCGGTCCGGCCTTCGGGCGCGACAAAATAGGTACATTTTTCAATCGCATGACGGCTGTACTCCGAACCGTCGGTTGCAACGAGGATCTTCATAAAAACCTCCCGCGGTTTCCTGACTTAGGAAGCCGCAACTATCTTGAATGCGGCGTATCCGATGTGAACCGGCATCGGATCGAGCAGCATCACGAGCGTCTTCGCACCGGACGCCTCTTCGATCTCAAGCAGACCGCGATAGCCGCTTTCTTCGTTCATATACCGGAGTGCGGTCGGCGAAGCGATCGTATGCGTTTGATGAGCCGAGCTGTCGCCAACAAGAATCTCGATCTCAGTCTTTCCGTGACGATCCTGAAACGCGATTCCGGCCAACGGAAGTCCGGCGGCGAGTACCTGATCGCCGATCTCGGACGAGATTATTTCGATCTTCGCCTCCCATCCGAACCTTCGTTTGCTGAAATCATTCAGGAATTCAGTCCATTTGACGCTTGGAATATCGAAAGTCATTTCAACACCTCCGAATCGAACTTTCAAATTTTCAGAGTGCAAGAAACGTGCCGCTCGTCGGATCGACGAAACAATGCACTTAGCCCGGCGCCACAGTTCGGATTGCGGATTTTCTCGCGCTGAAACGGGGAAAAAGAATCGGGAAAGATCTAAAATCAAAACTCAAAAATCAAGATTCAAAAGTCAAGATTCAAAAGTCAAGATTCAAGAATCAAAACTCAATACTCAAAACTCAAGATTCAAAAATCAAGATTCAAGACTGATTCGGTCGTTCCTGACTCTATTTTTTTGAATCTTGATTCTTGAATCTCCCTAGAATCTTGATTTTTGAATCTTGATTCTTAATCTCCCTTGAATCTTGATTCTTGAATCTCCCTTGAATCTTGATTCTTGAATCTCCCTTGAATCTTGATTCTTGAATCTCCCTTGAATCTTGATTCCTGAATCTCCCTTGAATCTTGATTTCTTGAATCTCGATATTTGTCACCAGAGCCCGCGGATCCGCTTTTTCTTGAGAGCGCCCGGTTCGCCCGGCGGGATCAGTGCGTCGAAATTCTCGTTGAACGAATGATGGCCGGTCATCTTCTCGATCTTGATCTTGAAAAAGACCGGAATCTCTTCGAAGTCACTGCGCTCGACGCCGACGAAATAGGCGGGCTGCCACCATGTCGGCGACTTTGCCAACAATTCACGGGCGGCCGTACGTTCGTCGTCAAACGACGGGTCATCAGGCATTTCAATATATCGGCCGAAGATAACGAGCGTCGTCCAATTCTGTTTGTCGGCGATATCCTCCACCTCGACGCAGACCTTCGGGTTTGCCCGCATCCATTCGATCTTTTGTCCGACGGTTGAAAATCCGTAGAGTGCGTCACTGTCATTGAAAGCGAAACTGAACGGAACGATGTACGGCTGTCCGTCCTTTGCGCATGCGATCCGTCCAAGCCGGGCACGGCGCAAGGTTTCGCGGCACTGTTCGTCGCTTAAGTTTCTGACTCGCATATCATTACGCTGTTTTCTTCAAATGTCCGACGACATCTTTCCGATGCGCCGTACGCGCCTGCCATCCGTAAATGACGAAGAGCACGGCCGGGACCAGGAACGGTAAAAATGCCCATCCCTGAAATACGCTCCCGCTGATTATCCCGCCGTAGATCAGATAAAACGCGGCGACTGACAACACCGCGATCAATCCGCCGCCAAGTTCTTCGCGCCAGGCGAGAACGAGGCCGATCATCACGCCGAGCGGGAAAAATCCGAGCCCGACATACTCGGCCGGCTGAACTCTCGCAAAGTCGATGCCTTCACCGACATAGAAGAGAAAAATGATCGCAAGACATACAACGCTTGCAAGCCGTGCCGTCCAGCGAACGGCAAACAAAACCGCGTTTTCGTGTTCTCTCTGAGCAAACATGGCAACCTCCTCTCGATGATCGACGCTCGGATCCTGGATTCAGATCGTTCTGTCTTCGAAAGAACGCAAGACCGCGAATCAGAGCTTGTTTATCCTCACGGCCGTTACCTTGAATTCGGGCGTCTGCACGAATCTGTCGCGGTTCGGGCTCGTGATCCGGTTGAGAAAGATCTCCGGATTATGAAACGTCGCGAAAAGCTCACCGTCGCGGACGATCGG